>JAKJDB010000035.1 GCA_022706175.1 Candidatus Zhuqueibacterota bacterium
GAGTCGGAATCTTGTGCTCATTGAACGGCTGATGATCGCTGCCCCCTGATTCCTTGACCGTCCCGGCGGATAATTTGAATCCGATATGCCGGTTTTCCTTTTCTACGATCGACCATAGTTCCGGGGCGTTGTGCCGGCCGAAAACCGTCAGACTATCCACGCGGTTGCGGCCGACCATGTCCAGATTGATCATGGCGACCGTGTCCTCCAGCGGAACCAGAGGGTCGGCTGTATAGGTTTTAGAGCCGAAAAAACCGCGCTCTTCGCCGGCGAACGCGATGAACAGCACGCTGCGTTTGGGCCGTTTCTTTTCCTGGCTGAACGCCGCTGCGATCAACATCATGGCCGCGGTGCCGGAGGCATTGTCGTCAGCGCCGTTATGAATGCTGTCCTGACCGGCCGGCGTGTTCTGGCGGATACCGACATGATCGTAGTGAGCGCCGACCACCAGCCAGTCCTTTTTTTCGCCGTTTTGTGAACCCGGCAACTGGGCCACCACATTGCGGGCGCACTGGGTTTCCATAACGACGGAGGTGCGCAGAACGGCCTGATGGGCGAGCGGTTGAGAGTGCGGCTGCCCGAGGCTGTCGATGCGCTGCGCCAGGGCCTTGCAGGCCTCCACGCTGCCAAACAAAGTCTTCAACGCCTCTTCTCCGACCTGAATACAGGGAATCTTTTTCCCTTCCGTCTTGCCCAGCGAAACGGGCAGGGCATCGGCTGGAAAGCTTTTGCTGAGACTCGGCCAGGGAAATCCGGTCGGTTTGAGCAGACTGGAACGCAGGGGATTGGTAACCAGCATGAATCCGACCGCGCCGTGGTCCATGGCACATTTCACCTTTTCCTTGAGCGTCACCGCCTGGGAGCGTTTCTGGCTCGAAAAGGGGCTGTCCGGTTTTTGCTCGTTCGGTCCGCCCTTGAGCGCCAGCACGATGCGGCCGGCCACATCGATGCCGGCGTAATCATCATAGTTGGACTCTGGCGCCGAGATGCCGTAACCGACGAACACGACGTCGCCGCACACCTCGCCGTCCGCGGTGATCTCAAACGGAACGAAATCCTTCTTGATCGCCAACTTGGTCTGCACTCCATCCTGACCGCGCAGAGCGACACGATTGCTGTCGCCGAGGTGAATGCGATTGATAGGCACTGACTGAAAATAGCTGCCGTTTACCGGCTGCAGGCCGTAAGCGCGGAACCGTTCTGCTAAAAACTCGGCACAGCGATCCAGTTCCTTGCTTGGGGTGTTGCGGCCTTTGAGGGAATCGGCGGCCAGATAGGCCAGGATGGATCGGCCGGCCTCCGGCGTGATGGCATTGAGCGCAGAGTGCGAAGGCCCGGCGGCCCACAGCATGCCGGGTAAAAGACAAATCCATAGAGTCCGCATGTCATATCCGTTTCTTTAATCGTTTGAGCCGGCGCACGAGAAAAACCACCCGTGCCGACGGCTCCTGGCGCACGCCGGAAAGACTTATTTTACATGCTTTTTAGCAAAAATGCAAGTGTGCTTTTAGCGCAGAAACCGGTAGCCCATTCCGTGTACGGTGAGTAAATGGTGCGGCTCTTTGGGATCGATTTCAATTTTTTTACGCAAACGCACGATGAAATTATCGACGGTGCGGGTATCGGGCGGATGATCGTAGCCCCAAACCTTGTCGAGCAGCTTCTGCCGGCTGAGGACCCGGCCCTCCTGTTGCAGAAAAAATTTCAGCAGGTCCCACTCTTTGGCGCTCAGTTCCACAGCGCCTTTGTCATCGAGCACCGTGTGCGAAGTGAAATCAACCTGCAGACGGCCGATGGTTTCGCGCAGGCGATTGGCGCTCGCCGGCTCTGAGCGGCGGAGAGCCGCTTTGACGCGCGCCGACAGCTCAAGCAGGCTGAAAGGTTTGGTCATGTAATCGTCGGCGCCCTGTTCGAGCCCGAGAATCATGTCCGCCTCCTGGCCCCGTGCGGTCAGCATGATGATCGGTAGGCGCAGGCCGACGGCGCGCAGTTCGCGGCACACATCCAGGCCCGATTTTTTCGGCAGCATGATGTCCAGAATTATCAGATCCGGAGGAAAGGACAGAGCCAGTTTGAGTCCGATCTCCCCATCCGCAACCACGGTGGCGGTATGGCCGTCGTAACGGAAATTCTCGGCCAGTCCCTCAGCCAGATCCGGTTCATCTTCAATGATCAAAATATGCGCCATGTCGGATTATCCTTGTTGTATTACTAAAAATAAAAGTCGCAGCGTAGTGCCCTGGCCTGATTTGCTGAACACCTGAATGCATCCGTGGTGAATCTCCATGATATGCTTAACCAGGGGCAGGCCCAAACCGGTTCCACGAGTTGTCTGCATCAAGAGATTCTCACAACGATGGAATTTTTCGGAAATCCGGCTCTACTCCTCGGCCGCAATGCCGATCCCCTTGTCCGAAACCTCCAGCACCACCTCCGCGCCGTTGTTATAAAGACGCAGACAGATCTCTTTCCCCTTGGGGCTGAACTTGACGGCGTTATCCAGCACATTCGTCAAAGCCTGTTGCAGCAGTCGCGGATGCGCATCGATGATCTTTTCCGCCCGGTCCCGGTTCAGCCATTGAGAAAGCGTATAGCTGAACAGAGGGGAAAAAATCGTCACGATCAGGATGGTCGTCCATTTGCCGAAAAATCCTGATGGAAGGCTTTTCTTTGCCAAGGCACTTTCTCAAATCTTGAAACGGTGTCGATCGGTATCCAACATAGAAAAAAGACGCGGCATCAACCGGTCCTTCGACCGTGGATGCCCTGCCCCGGGATCATCTAAATCGCCTCAGACTCAACTCCTTGTCGGCTGTTTTTCCGCACCCACATAGGGCTCTGCATGCACCGTCACATCCGCATTGGACAATTGACCGCGGATGGCGCTCTCGATCACCTCGGTCAGATCATGGGCCGCACGCAGGCTCTGATTGCCGTCCACCAGTATGTGCGCATCGACGAACAGCCTGGGGCCGGAGTGGCGGATGCGCACTTTGTGGCAATCGATCACCCCGTCCTGACGGCGGATCAGCGCCGTGACCTTCTCGAGCACGCCGGCCGGCGCAGCATCCAGCAGCGCGGCCACCGTCCGCTTCGCCAACGCCATGCTGATGTAGATCACGATCAAGGCGACGCCCAATGCGGCGAACGCATCCGCCTTTTGCAGCAGGATCAGATGCGGAAACCATTCCCCGGCCTTGACCAGCGCCAAACCCAACAGCACCACCAGAGAGCTGTAGATATCGGTACTGAAATGAAGCGCATCGGCTTCCAAAGCCTGGCTATTGTGCTCTTTCGCGGCGCGCGAGAGCATGCGCGAACGGTTCACATCCACAACGATCGAGACGATCATCACCGCAAAGGCCGCAGCCGAAGCCTCCACCTCCACGGTCTTGATGAAAAGGCGATCAATCGCCTCATGGATGATCCAGATGCAAGTGGCCAACAAAAGCAGAGTTTCAAAAAATGCAGACAGGTTCTCCACCTTGCCGTGGCCATAGAGGTGCTCGTGATCAGCGGGTTTGCCGGAGATGAGCACCGCCAGATAGGTCACCATCGCGGCCGCCATATCCAGCGCTGAATGGGCTGCCTCAGCCAGTATGCCGAGACTGCCGGTCGCCAGACCGATGAACACCTTGAATCCTGTCAACGCGATGGCCGCCAGAACCGAAGTCATCGCCACCCGGCGCTTGTCCAATTCTTGCCCGGATGTCGTTTTTACCGCCATAATTCCATGCTCTCGTTACGGGATAGCCCTTCAGTCGATCTGAATGGTGGATGGATCGAAATCCGCTTTGGGGTATTTCATGTTCAATCCGCGCAGCGTTTTCACCAGGATCGAAGCCACCACATAGTTGCGGAACCATTTTTTGTTCGACGGCACCACATACCAGGGCGCCCAATCGGTGCTGGTCCGCCGCAGCACCGCCTCATAGGCCTTCATATATTCGGGCCAGAGCTTGCGTTCCTTCAGATCGTCCGGATTGAATTTCCATTGCTTGTCCGGATTGTCCAGCCGTTCCAGCAGCCGCTGTTTCTGTTCATCCAGATCGATGTGGAGAAAAAATTTGCAGATGGTGGTTCCCTCTTCCGCCAGCATGCGCTCAAAATCATTGATCTGATCATATCGTCTGGCCCAGACCTTTTCCGGGACCAGTTGATGAACCGCCACCACCAGCACATCCTCATAATGGCTGCGGTTAAAGATGACCAGTTCGCCCCTGGCCGGCGCCTGCTGATGGACGCGCCAGAGATAATCATGATCCAGCTCCAGAGGGGTGGGCGACTTGAAACCGGCGACGCGAACGCCTTGTGGATTCACCCCCTCGAATACATGCCGGATCACGCCATCCTTGCCGCCTGTGTCCATGGCCTGCAGAACCACAAGAACTTTATGCTTGTGCTCGGCAAACAGCTGTTCCTGAAGCATCTCCAGCTCTTTGTTCAAGGAGAGCAGCTTCTCTTTGGTCTCCGCCTTGTCGCCGGAGCTGAAATCGGCTTTGATGTCCTTGAGCTTGAACGCGCCTTTTGCCTGAACCCTGAATTCTTTCATAGGAACTCCCACCTGGTTTCTTTTGCCGTTCAATTAATAGACTGATTAAAAGGTAATGCTTTCAGAGGTTGAAAACCAACATTTTCTTGCCCTCCGGCGAGGTAAAATCCCCCGGCGCCCCTCGCCGGCTCACGCCCGCTTCAACGCGTTTTTTACAGCGCAAAAAGACTTGACATTGGATGCAAATCTACTTATCCTTATAGGGGAGTTTGTAGAGTGCACCGAATGCAGCCCCGGAAAAAATTCCTGTATGTATATAAGGAAAAACATGAAACATCAAAAAGGGTCGCAAAAAGCCTATTTACTCGGTCTGGCTAACGCCTTAAAGCCGGTGGTCCAGATCGGAAAAAACGGCTTGACGCCGGAACTGATTGACGCCATCTCCCAGGCCCTGGACGCCCATGAACTGATTAAAATCAAATTTATGGAATTTAAAGAAGAAAAAAAGACCCTCAGCAAGCTCATCGGAGAACAAACCCAAGCCGACTTGATCGGTATGATCGGCAACGTCGCCATATATTACAAGCAAAACCCGAATCCGGAAAAAAGAAAGATCCCCATTGCCTGATCAACACCGGTTTTTCAAAACCGCTGACGGCCTGCGGCTGGCCGTGCACTCTTGGTTCCCGGACCAGCGGGCGCAGGCACAGGTGATCCTGGTGCACGGCCTCGGCGAGCATTGCCGTCGCTACGAGGCCGTGGCGCGCACCTTCACCCGGGCAGGCTTTAACGTGCAGGGCCTGGACCTGCGCGGCCATGGCTACTCGGGAGGCCGCCGCGGTCATGCGCCCAGCTATGAAGCGCTGATGCAGGATCTGGACGACCTGGTGCAGCAAGTCCGTCTGCAAGAGCCGCTGCCGCTGTTTCTCTACGGCCATAGCCTGGGCGGCAATCTGGTGATCAACTACCTGCTTCGCCGCCATCCGGGCGTCTCCGGCGCTGTCGCCAGCAGCCCTCTGCTGCTGCTCAGCGAAAAACCACCCCTATGGAAAGTCAAGTTGGTGAACGCGCTGGCTGCCATCGCCCCTGCCATGACCATCAACAGCAACATCAATCCCCGCTTTCTCTCGCATGAAAAGGATGTTGTGGAAAAATACCGTCATGACCCTCTGGTCCACAACCGTGTGTCGCTGCGTCTGGCCACCACCATGCTCGATGCCGGACAATGGGCTCTGGACCATGCGGCGGAAATCGCCTGTCCCCTGCTGCTCGCCCATGGCCAGGCGGATCCCATCTGCGCACCTCAGGCCAGCCGTCTTTTCGCTGAAAAAGCCGGCCCCATCTGTACGCTGAAACTCTGGCCGGATTGCCTGCACGAACTCCACAATGAAGTGTTGTGCAAACAGACAGTGGATTATTCGATCCGTTGGATGCTGGCAAAATAATTCCGGAAAATTTTTCCCTTGCTTTGAACGTAAAAAAACAGTAACTTATATATATTTCAATAAGTTGAAATTAAGTATTCTATCATTTAGTATCCATGATTCTTGAAATCTTACTCATCTTTATACTGATCATCGCCAACGGCATTTTCGCCATGTCGGAAATAGCCGTCGTTTCGGTTCGCAAAACCAGACTGCATCAGCTTACCCAAGAGGGCGATCAAAAAGCTTCGGCCGTGCTCAAAATGGTTGAACAGCCCTCCCGCTTTCTCTCCACCATTCAAATCGGCATCACCCTGATCGGCATCATGGCGGGCGCCATCGGCGGCGCCAGGCTTTCCAACCGATTGGCCCAGTTGCTGGCGCCGGTCTCCTGGCTGACACCCTACCAGGAGGCGGTGGCTTTTGGCGTGGTGGTTCTGGCGATCACCTATTTTTCTCTGATCATCGGCGAACTGCTGCCTAAGCAGATCGCATTGACCAATCCGGAAAGGGTGGCCGGCTTCATCGTCCGGCCTATGCGTCTGCTCTCATTGATCGCTGCGCCGGCCGTCAAGCTGCTCTCCTGGTCCTCCGAGAGCCTGCTGCGCCTGTTCGGCGTGCCGGTGATCGGGGAACAGCTGGTCTCCGAGGAGGAGATCAAAGTGATGATCGACCAGGGCATCGAGCACGGCATGTTCGAAGAGGCGGAACGCGACATGATCGAAGGCGTGTTCGACCTCAGCGACAAACGGGTGGATGCGCTGATGACGCCGCGCAGCGATATCGTCTGGATCGACATCAACGAAACGCTTCCGGAGATCCAGCGGCTCATCCGTGAGAGCGACCACTCCCGGTTCCCCATCTGCGACGGCAGTTTGGACACCGTGCTCGGCATCATCCGGGCCAAAGATATTCTGAACTGCGTGATGATCGACGACCAGTTCGATCTGCGCAAATGGATGCGAACCCCGCTGTATATTCCGGAAAGCGCGCCGGCGTTCAAGGCTCTGGAGAATTTCAAGAAATCGCGCCATCACGTCGCCCTGGTGGTGGACGAATACGGCGTGGTGCAGGGCTTTATCACGGTCTATGACATTCTCGAAGCGATCGTGGGCGATATCCCCTCCTTTGACGACATCGAGGAACCGATGATCGTGCAGCGGACCGATGGGTCGTGGCTGCTGGATGGTTTGTTGCCCATGGAGGAATTTGAAGAGCTGTTTGAAATCAACGCCCATCCGGAGGGCAATTTTCTCACTCTGGGCGGATTTATCATGGCGCAGCTGGGACGCATCCCCTCTTCAGCAGAGCATTTTGAGTGGAACGGCCTGCGCATCGAGGTCGTCGACATGGACGGCAACCGCGTGGACAAAGTGCTGGTGGTGCCGCTCAGCGATGAGAAAAAACGGCTGCATCCGAATCCGCCCAAGCACAAAGAGGCGGCCGGAACCAAAAATCAATCCCCCGTATCCGCCTGACCGGCCAACAGCTTTTCCACCACCGCCTGAACATCTGCAAAATTTTCATAGGCAATATAATTCACGCCTTTTTCCTCGCAATACGCCCTGAGCTGCTTTTTAGCCAATAGAATATCAGCCGCGCCGACGGCGCTAAGGTCCGACAGGCCGTCGCCGACGTAGAGGGTCGTTTCGCCGGACCGTTTTTCCCGGCGGATATGCGATCCCTTGCAATTGGCGCAACGGCCGCAGCTTTGCTCATAATAAGGAAAGACAACCGACAACCGGCCGTCCTGGCCCACTTGCAGATGGTTGCAGCGCAGCTGGACCTCTGTGATTCGATGATGCTCGAGGATGCGATGGATATACGCATCCATGCCGTCGCTGATCACATAGAGCGGCAACGCCCGCTGCCGGCAGAATCGGTAGAACGGCGGAAACCACGGATCGAGCTCCTGAGACCGGGCGAATGCATCGAGCTCCTGCGGCCTCAACCGCGAGCGCTCACACTGCCGTTGCCACAGCTGCCGACCGTCTATCTCGCCCTGATGCCAGAGTTTGACCAACCGCCACCAGTAGTCCCGATCGCCGTAGCGGGTGAACAGTTCATTGCCTACGTCCTTGACAGCGATGGTGCCGTCGAAATCGCAAAAAATGCGCAGCGAAACTTGACCACCGTCGAGCGCTGTGATTGACTGAGGCATCCGATTCATCACGATTTAGGCAGAACTTTCAGCCGGATCATGCGCACGAAAAACCGGGCGTACTTTTTCAAATCCGCCCATGAATGCGCCTTGCGGATGCGGCGCAGCACAAAGGCGAAGTTGGTGGATTGCAGCGACAGAGTCTTTTGTTTGATGACCAGCAATTCGTCAAAACCCATCTGCGGCTGAATGAGGATGGGGATATTGGCAGACGTGCTCAGCAGGATGTTGCGTTCTTCGTGATAGGGTTGCGACCAGGCAAAACCGGGCAACAGGTTTTGCGCCATGGCAAACCGTTCCACCTCTGTGCCGGGATAGACGCGGATGCCGACGCCGATGCTGGGCATGGCCATGCGGCCGAGGTTATCCCTGATGAAATCCAAGGTCAGCCGGGCATCGTCCATGGTCTCTTCGATATGGCCAAAGGTGAAAAAGGGCTTTTGCTGAATGCCCAACGTGTTGGTCCAGTCCAACACCCTTTTCACCTGGTCCATGGTGATGCCCTTGTTCATCCGCTTCAGCACCCGCTCGCTGGCTGATTCGATGCCAAAGTCCACCAGATAGCAGCCCGCCTTTTTCATCTTTTGCAGCAGCTCGAACGTGATGTTGCTGGCGCGGATCTCGCACTCCCAGGGGAAATCCAGACCGCGGCGGAGAATTTCATCGCAGATATCCTCTGCGTGTTTGGGGATCAGGGTAAAGGTGCTGTCAAAGATCTTAAAGCCGGCTACGTCATAGCGGTTCAGCACCTGTTCCATCTCATCCACCACATTGACGGCAGAGCGGCGGGTCAGGGTTTTGCCGAACATAAAACTGGCGGAACAGAACGAGCAGTTGATCGGACAGCCTCTGGAGGTGATGAGAGAGGCGGCTTTTTTGTTGATCAAATCCAATTTGAGATGATAGCCGGACATATCGACCAGATGCCGGGCGGGAAAAGGCAGTGCATCGAGATCGCGAATGCGCGGCCGCGGATCGTTGTGCACCACCCGGCCGCCCTGGCGATAGCTCAGGCCCTGGATCGCTGACAATGGGCTTTTTGCGTTTAACGCAGTCAAAAGCTCGGCGGTGGTCTCTTCGCCTTCGCCGCGCACCACCGCATCGAACTCGGGCACATGGGTGAGCGTGTCCTCTGCGGTGAAGGAGGCGTGGCAGCCGCCGTACACGGTAGCGATGTGCGGATTCACTTTTTTCGTCAGCCGTGCGAGGTCGAACGCCTCAAAACGTGTGGCCGAGGTGCCGGCGATGCCGACCAGGCGCGGCTTTTCCGCCTCGATGATTTTATCCACCGCCTGATCTTCAAATTCCAGATCCAACACCATGACCCGATGCCCGCTCTTTTCCATATACCCGGCCACGGAAAGCAATCCCAGCGGCACCATCTCTTTGCCGGTTGAATAGGCATCGATTCGATTGGGGGGATTAATCAGCAACACATCAACCATCACGCACTCCTGTCTTCACACATCCTCTTCAGCAGGCTTTCAACCCGCCGCCCCGCACACTCTGTTGGGACCGCAACGGCGGTCCGCGAAAACCACTGCGGCTAAAAGCCGTCGTCTGTGATGGACCGGATCTCCCAGTCGGCAAAGGGCGCCAGCTGTTCGCGTATCTCCTCAGCCTTGCCCACCACGACCAGCACATAATTCTCATGAGGCATCAGTCTTCTCGCCTGTGCGTGGATCGCTTCACGATCGCTGCTGCCCACGCGGCTGAGCAGGCCGGCGTAGTAATCAAAGGGCAGTCCGTAAAACGCCAGATCCGTGTACGCGCGGGCCTTGCTCATCAGGGTTTCAAATTTCGGCGGAAACTGACCGAGCACATAGTTGCGGCCGCTGATCACCTCTTCTTCATCAAAGCCAAGCAGGGCTGCCTGATGCAACAGATCCAGACTCACCTGCAGCATTT
This sequence comes from Candidatus Zhuqueibacterota bacterium, assembly GCA_022706175.1. The sequence continues at coordinate 9,986 of JAKJDB010000035.1, forward strand.
CGCCGATTTTTTCGTTTCTCGTGTACGAGCTGATGGTAAACAGGCCGCCCGGTCGCCACGACTCGAGGCTGCTGCGCGCGCCGTAGGTCAAGCCCCGCTTGACCCGCAGCTCCTTGTTCAGCCGGGAGGTAAAGCGGCCGCCGAACAGTGTGTTCATCACTTGGGCGGCTGCGGCGTGCTGGTCCACTGCGGCGATGCCGGGAGCGCCGAGCATAAAATAAGCCTGGCTGGCGTCAGGTTTGTCCACCAGCAGGCCTCTTTTTCCATGGGGCAGAGGCAGCGCCGGCAGAACCGCGGCCGGAGCCGGCGCTCCGCTCTTTTTCCAGAGCGAAAACTTTTTCTCCAGCTGATTTTTCAGATCAGCGGGCGTGACGTCGCCGACAACGGCCAGCAGGGCCTGATCCGGCCTCACTGCGCTGCGATAAAAGGCGCGAATGTCTTTGACGGTCATGGCCTGCAGCGAGGCCTCGCTGCCCACAGCCAGGCGGCCGAATGGATGGCCTGCCAAATAGGCTTTGCGGAAATAGTACGCCACAGCTTGCGAAGGATTATCCTTGATGGCCTTGATCTGGTCGATGCGGCGTTCTGTCTCCTTGATGAACTCCGCCTCGCTGAAATCAGGGCGCAGCAGGCAATCGCAGGTGAGAGAGAGCAGCTCCGGCCAGTACTTGGCCAGGGACTGGCCGCTGAGCGATAGAAATTCATCGCCGGCGTTGATCTGCAGATCGGCGCCGAGTTCATCCAACTCCTCAGCCACCTGCAGGGCGCTTTTGCCGGCCGTCCCTTTCATCATCAGTTCGGCCATCAGATCAGCCGCGCCTTCCAGGCCGTCAGGCTCTGCCGCAGTGCCGGCGCCGTTGACCAGCAGACGAAAGCCCACCAGCGGCAGCGAACGGTCCTGCAGATAAAAGACCTTCATACCGTTGCGCAGCGTGAAGGTCTGCGGGGCCGGCAGATTAAAGCCCGGGCCCGATCCGGCGGCCAGAGCGGTGGTCATCATGAACAGAAGCGTCGCGGTGTTCATTCCGTCTCTCCTTTCGGCAGCACCAGGCCCAGAGTCTTTTTGACCGGCGTGCAATATTTCTCGGCCGCCTGCTGAACGCCGGTTGCCTGCACTTTTTGAAAACGAGCCATGTGCTCGAACAGCGCAGCGAAATCACCATAGAGCACCTCGTGAATCCCCAAGCCGTTGGCTTTGCCGGCGATCGATTGCAGGGAGGTGTAAAATCGGGTTTCAATGGCGTTCAAGGCCTTGCTCAGCTCTTTGGGTTTGATCCCTTCGGCCGCCACTCGCGCCAATTCCTCCTCCACGATCTTTTCGATTCTGGCGACATCCGCGCCGGGACGGGGTTTCACGCTGATGTAAAACAGCAGGGGATCGACGGTCTCCTGAATGCCGCCGCCGATCTCAATCGCCAGCTGCTCCTCAGCCACCAGGCGCTGATACAGCCGGCTGCTCTCGCCCTGCAGCAGGATGAGCTCCAGAATCTGCATGGCCGGGAAATCGGGATCCGTGCAAGCCGGCGCCGGATAGGCGAGTAAAAAAGAGGGCGTCTGCGCATCTCGATACAGCAGCGTGCTGCGCGGTCCCAGCTGTTCCGGCTCCACGGTGAAGACCTGCGGCGGCTGCGGAGCCGGTGGAACGGCGCCATAGTGCCGCTCGATCAGCTGTATCATGGCGTCGGCCTTAAAATCACCGAC
>JAKJDB010000671.1 GCA_022706175.1 Candidatus Zhuqueibacterota bacterium
GATCCTGAACCGAGAATTGACCGATCTCGCGAATCATATCGTGTCGCAGTTCACGTTCGTGGATGATGGCCGGCGATTGTTCGCAGGGCTTGCCCTGAACGTCCAGAATTCTGGCTTTGACCTTGAACCGGTTTGCCGGAATGGTGCGCTGCAGGTCATAGGCCTCATAGTAGAAAAACAAGTCCTTATTCTGCTCGCCGAAGGTCATCTCCGGATTGGGGATGATGCAATAGTAGCGTTTGTGAAAGGATTCGGCGCAGCTGCTGTCAAAGGGGGTGATGGCGTTGGCCAGTTGCACATCGCTGAGCAGCGGCGCATCAGTGGAATAGGCGTGCGAAGTAAACTCGAGCTGCAGGCTGTCGAGGCTCTCCCGCTGCATGTCTCGGGCAAAGAGCTTGAGCTGGTAGGTCTGCCCGGCCAGAATGGGGTAGCGCAAAAGATCGACCAGTTGTTTGTCATCATCGTGTTGCGCGGTATCCAGAACCGTGTTGGTCACGCGCCAGGTCTTGTTGGCCCAGAGGGTGTCGTTATGGACGATCTCCAGACTCAGCAGCACCTCGCAGCGCAGGCGGCCGTCCACCAGCGTGTAAAGGGGCCCGTTTTCCGGCAAAGAGTAATAGATTTCCATATAACTCTGTCCGTCCGGATTGCGGAACTGGGCCACATCCATGCTCAACGAGATGGTGGACGCGTTTATCGCCGGGGCAATCAGGCCGCACAACGACAGTATAAAGATCCAGCGCCATTTTTTCATGTCATTCTTCTTTGATTGACTCGAACGGTTGAGGTTTTGCAGAAAATATACAGCGTCGAAGCGAAAATAACAAGCTTTATTATAAATGAAAAGGGTCGGGGATAGGACATCCCAGACCCTTTAATAGAAAACAGGCTGTTCTGAAATAGACTGCTCCCGTTCCACCAGACGGTTGCGAGGCTATCCGGCTTGCCGGGAAGCGGTCTGAAACTCTTACAAAGGTTCCTGTTCGCCGAAACGACGGTCTGAACAGTAGAACCTTCGCAGAAGACTAGTCAATTAAAAACCGAACGACAGAGTAAAGACGTTGTTCGCATTAAAATAGTCGAGCGAACGATAGGCGTAATCGAGCATAATCGTCAAGCCGCTGAAGCTCTTATGAAAGCCGCCGCCGGCGCAAAAACCGTAGATATGGGCGTCAGCTCCGGTTGGATCATTTTGCTGACCCAGGGGAATGCCGTAACCGCCGCGCAGAAAGACCATGTCGGCGAACGAATACTCCGCGCCCACGTTGGCGTAATCATCGTCATAGTTGTTATTGACGATGGTGGTCTGCAGGTGCAGGGTATTCTTTTCAGTCACGGTCAGCTTGTAGCTCAGGCCGATGTCCAGAGTGGAGGGCAGTTCATCCTTGCCGGCCACGACTTTGTAAAAGCTGGTGGAGCGGCTGACATCGAGCGGATTCGCCTTGAGCAGCAGGCCGTTGCCGTCCATCTGCCGGGCCCGAGGTTTTTCAACGCAACGCCGATGCCGAGGCCTTCGATATCGCCGAGGTTCTGATACTGCACGCCGATATCAAACGCCAGGCCGGTGGCGCCGACGCGATCCAAAGTCTCGGAGATCAGTTTCGCCGAGGCGCCGACGGACACGCGTTCCGTCAGCGCGCGCGAGTAGGTCAGACCGATGGTCATGAACGAGGGCGAAAACAGAGCGCCGGTGCCGTCCGGCGCATCCTCGGTGGTGATGGGGATGTCGCCCAAAGCCAGGGTCTTGAAAGAAAGACCAATGCTGCCCACACGGCCGAACTGCGCCGCCACAGCCGCATAACTCACATTGATATCGGCGATGTACTGCATCTGCGAGAACTGCGCGGTGGCGCGAAAAGAGGTGCGGTCCAATCCCGCGGGGTTCCAGTAGATGGCGTCGATGCCGGCCACGCTGGCAGCCGAGGCGCCTCCCATGCCGATGTATCGCGCTCCAACCGGAATCAACAGCTCGGAAGCCGCATTGGTTCCAGCCCGATTGGAGGCGCCCGCAAAGGCCTGAACAGTCAGAACCGTCAGGATTGCCAGGCTCACAATTAACACCTTATCCAAAAAAGCTTTCATACTCTATCTCCTATCAGTGTTTTGCAGAGATGTTTCACGTTGATAATCAGCCATTGTGAACACTGTCCATGCGGCAGCCGTCAAGCCGCCGCATGGTTGGCAATCAGTAAATGGTCAGGAACTGCTGCTCTCGCACCACGGCCAGTTTCACGGTTTTAGTCTTGCTCAATTCCGGCATGTCGATATAGATGATGTACAAGCCGCTGGCAACGGGCAGGCCCGCTTCGTTGAGCAGGTCCCAGGTAGTGAATTGGCTAGGATCGTTCTTTTCCAGCGTTCGCACCAGAATACCGGACAGGGTGAAGATACGGATGGTCGCCGCAGCCGGCAGATGATTAAAGGTGACGAAACGGCTGAACTGATTCTTTTCAACAATGTTGAATCCATAATAGGGATTCGGGAAAACG
>JAKJDB010000672.1 GCA_022706175.1 Candidatus Zhuqueibacterota bacterium
CGAAGCGGCAGTTGCGCGAATCGCGGGCAGGCACTTTTTCAGTGACGATCACCACCCGTTTCAGGTCCTGGTTGTAATAGACCAGTTCCGCCACCGCCTGGCTCACCGCCGGCGGCGGCAGATAGATCACGCCGATGTCGAAAAAGATTTTCTGATCCATCACATCACGAATACTGCTGTAAACCGGGATCGGGCCCAAAGGAGTTTCCAACTCCCCCTTGCGTCCGTACTGCACGCCGGCGACCACATTGCCGCCGCTGTACTCGTGCGAGACCGGCGTGACCTTGCGGCTTTCATTGCCGAGAATGTTGATGACGCACACGCGCGAATCCCGCGTCACCAGCTCTTCCAGAGAATGGATGCCGATGAAATAGGGGAACGGTTTAGTCTGTTGTTGCCTCATGCATCGAACCTTTTGTTTTCGTATTCCCGGCGACCCTGTTCCCTCCACCAGCGGTCGATCGCTTTGGCATACTCGAGCACCTGGATCATGGAGGTGTCATAGCCGAACATCTTGTACGGCAGTTTGCAGGTGTCGAGGATATCTTTTCCGTAGAACATGCCCTTGATCAGTTGCGGGCCGCCGCGGCCGACGATGGTGTAGATCGGCGTTTTGCCGAAGATGGCGATATGATCCCGCAGTGCATCAAAGATTCCCTTAAAGGTCACATAGATGTCGGTGTTGTTGGCTTTGCCGCCGATGATCAGCAGCACGCTGGCCTGAGCCAGCCAGTGTTTGAACACTATGCGGCTGATGGCGTACATTTTTTCATACGGAGGATTGCCGCCGAAATCAGAGGCAAAAATGGCCGAGCTGCCCAGGGTTTCGGTGGCCGCCGAGTTGGCGCCGCCGCCGAACATGAACGGAATGATGGCGCCGTTGGGATTCAACTCGAGCACGTCGCTCTGGCCCTGATAGGTGCGCAGCTGGTTGATCTCGGATTCAAAGGGGGTGACGTCCGACTGAAACACGGTGGACGGCAATCCCAGTCTTTTCCATGCCGGATTGTCCTGGTCGAACTGCGCCTTGAGATCGCAGGCCACAGGGATCAGCCTGTTGTCGCTTTTCATCATGCGGATGGGATTGATCTCCAGAGTGGTGAGGCCATAGTTGTCGTACAGGCTCCACAGTTTGGGCAGGCTCTGCACCAGCGGCGAGATGCAGTCTTCCGGACAGCCGGTGTCGGTCAGCGCGTTGGTGATGTCAAAGGATTTGAGGCCGATGAACGGATCGATCCAGATCACCTGCTTTTTATCCGTCGACAAACTCTCGATGTCCATGCCGCCAAAGGGGCTGATGGTAAAGACCGGTTTGCGATGAATCGTTGACGCGGTGATGCTGAAATAGACTTCGATGTCCGAGGGCACAAAGGCCTCAAAGGTGACGCCGTTGGCGGTCACGGTCTTGGAGCCGTACTGGTGCGCGGCGAAATAGAGCTCTTTTTTCGCCTGCAGGGCGTCCACCAGGTTGTCGACGATGCGCACCAGCCCGGCCTTGCCTTTTTTGCCCACACCGCCGGAGAAGAACGGTTTGATCACCAGCTTTTTATGGGTGTTGAGCATCTGCTGGATCTGTTCCTTGGTGGCATCGGCGGTCAAAAACGGGGCATAGGGAAATTCGACCAGATCCAAAAGCTGGGCGCCGTATTTAAGTCCGGATATCTGCATAAAGCCCCTGTCACGTTACGTGTAAGGCGATTTGATCCGGAGGGCCGGACCGGCGGACCGGTCGGCGTCCGGGTTCGTTGATTAGTTTATAAAATCCCGGCATCATTCGCAAGACTTTAGTGCGGCCGGCGATTTCTAAAAGTAGCCCCAGGTCTTGAGCAGCACGATCCCCAGAGCAAGAGTGATCGAACTGGCCAGAGTGGACAGCAGGATGATGTTGCCGGCCAGGCGGCCGTTGCTGCCCATCGCCTCTGCCATGATATAGCTGGCGATGGCAGTGGGCGAGGCAAAAAAGAAAAACAGGCTGGCTCTTTCGTAAAGCGAAAACCCCATGTGCACTGCTGCCAGCATCACCAGGATCGGAGTCAGAATCAGCTTGAGAAACGAAGCGATGGCCGAAAGGCGGAAATCCTGCTTGATCCCGGAAAAGGTCAGACTGCCGCCGATGCCGATCAGCGCCATGGGCAGCGTGATGGTGGAAAGCTGCTCCGCCGCCGAAAAGATCATCCGCGGGATGGGTATTTTGAACAAAGAGAACGGGATGGCCGCCGCGGTGGCCAGGATCAGAGGATTGGTGGCGATCTCTTTGAGCGTTTGCCCAACCGTAACCTTGCGTTCACTGCGTTGAGTGACGGTGAGCGCGATGATGGCCAGCAGGTTGTACGGCGGCATCATAAAGCTGAGCAGCACCGCGGCGTTGGCCAGCGGTTCCGGGCCGAAGGCGCTCTGAATCATGGCAAAGCCGAGGATGGCGAAATTGCCGCGAAAGCTGCCCTGAATAAAAGCGCCGCGGTCGCGGCCGTTGGCCGCCCACACCGA
>JAKJDB010000673.1 GCA_022706175.1 Candidatus Zhuqueibacterota bacterium
GCGATAGATAGTCCGACAGATAATGGCGGGCGAATTCTCCGCCGTGATCCGCCGTGTAGGTGGGTATCAGCGAATAGGTCGCCCGGCCGGTATCGGAATAGACATAGTCCTCGTTCATACGATCGAACAGGTTGTAGATTTTCAGCAACAGCGAGGTCCTGATTTTGCCGATATAAAAATCCTTGTGCGCGTTGAGGTCGAACGAATATTGCATGGGTTTGCGCTCGCTGTTCTCATAGTCGGTGCGCATGCCCTGCAGATCCGGTGTGTAAGGCAGTCCCGAACCGACATGTCCCAGCAGGCTGAGGGACCAGTTGCGCGGCTTGCTCAGGGTGACGCTGAGGTTCAGAGTGTGCCGCTGATCCCAGTCCACGGGCACGACAAAACGCTGACTCTCACGCGGCGGATCGCTCTGGGCGTCCTCAAAAGCCGCTGTGGGGGAGGAAGCGTTGGATTCGGAAATCTGATAGGTATAATCCATGGCGGCGGAAAGCAGACCACGGCCGCGCCGTTTCTCCAAAGAAAAGGTGATGCCCTGCACATTGCCGTAATCCTGGTTGGCATAGCGGCCGTAATAATCGCCGCGCGAATAGAGCTCGAACAACTCGGATCCGAGCAGATCGTTGACGTCTTTATAGAAACAGATGGCCTCCACGCCCACGTCCTCCGCCACCTGCTGTTTCAGGCCGATTTCGTAGGTGACGGTCGATTGCGGATTCAGATTGGCGTTGCCGAGAATGCTGTTAAAACGACCGCTGATCACCTCAAATTCCGGATTGGCGTACAGATAGGCAAAAGGCGGAATCTGGAAAAAATGGCCGTAGGAAAAATAGATGGTGCCGCGGTCGGTAATGGGATAGGCGATGCCGAGACGGGGGCTCCACTGCTGCTTGGCCGCAACCTCGACCAGCTGCAAATCATCGAGCGACGCGCGGCTGGCGGAGATCAGCATCTTGTCGCGGTTGTCGGCAGCCACCTTCCAATTAGAATCGAAATAGTCATAGCGCAAGCCGAGGTTGACGATCATGTCTTTGAGTTCGATCTTATCCTGAAGATAACCGGAGAATTCGATCGGTTTGCGATGATCATAGCGGTTGTGGCCGGTACTGGTCTCCGGCGAGTGAATGGTCGGCGCCCAATCGTAGGTGTCGCGAATGTCCACGGTGTAGGCCAGAGAGGAGAGATCGTGTTGGCGCAGTTCCGCGCCCAGCTTGAACTGATGGGTCCGGTTCCACTGATTGGTCAGGTCAAAACGGCCGATGTAGGTCAGATAGCGGGAGCGGCTGTAGCTCTTGTCCTGGCCGCCGCCGTAAAATTCGCGGCCCGGTATCTGGGTCAGGATGTTCGGCAGATAGCGGGTATCCTGCCAATCTTCGTACAGATACTCCTTGTCGACGTTGGCATTGGCATTGACCTTCAGGGTGTAAAACGTCGCGGCGGAAAGGGAATGGGTCCAGTCCAGGGTGTGAGAAAAGGCCCGGCCATAATGCGTGGGGCGGCCGTCCGGATTGTACTTGAAGGTGTGATCATAGGTCTGATTTTTCACATCCGAATAAAGCAGTCCGTAGCGGAGGATCATATTGCTGTTGAACCGGTAAGTCAGTTTGGTCTGCAGGGATAATTTCCGATAGGGATTCATCGCCGCCAGGCTGTTGTCGCCGCTGAAACCGTTGTCGCGCCGGCCGTTCAGATTGTAATCCGTGAACGCCTCGCCCTCGTCATAGACGCCGTTGCGGTTGTCGTCATAGTAGGGTTCGACAAAATTCAACCGGCCGCTGCTCCAGACGCCATCGCCGTTGTTGTCGGTAAAGGACTCGCCGCTGTCCCAGCGCCCGTTCGCGTTGGCGTCGGTGAACGGCTCGCTGTTGTAGGGGCTGTTGACCAGGCTGAGAACCGCGGTGGAGTCGACATAGACGACATCGTTGGGCGAATGCTCGCGCCGGCCGTACAGCCACCCCTGGCTGTCGAACCATCGGCCGGAGGCGAAAAAGGTCAGTTTTTTGGAAATGCCGGGGATCGGACCGGAGAGGGAAAGATCCGCATTCATCAGGCTTGCAGGATTGATCTTTTCGATGTTGAGAAAAGTGCTTTTATGCGACGACACTTTATCGCCGAGATAGAACTCGGCGTTGCCGCTGTATTTTTCGCCGCCGTCCTTGGTGACGATGTTCACCAGACCCGACATGGCCTGGCCGTATTCCGCGTTGAACGTGCCGCTGACCACCTGCAGCTCTTGAATGGCGGTGTTCTCCACAGACACCGAAAGACCGCCCCACATGGGATTGGACACCGCCACGCCGTCGATCATGTAGCCGATCTCGCTGGCGCGGCCGCCGCGGATGTGCAGAGCGCCGTTGGCGCCTTCGGTGATGCCGGCTTTGGTCTTGAGCACGTCGGTGAAGGATTCCACCGGCATCTCTTTGATCTCCTCTGTGGTGACGATCGCGCGGCCGGAGGTCACATCCTTTTGCACCATCGGCC
>JAKJDB010000674.1 GCA_022706175.1 Candidatus Zhuqueibacterota bacterium
GTCGCTCAGATCGCCCAAGGCCACGATGCGGTCACCGCGTACGCCGATGTCGGTCACAACAGGTTCATTCCCCAGCCCATCATACACCAGGCCGTGGACGATGAGGAGATCGAATTCCTTCTGTTCACATGTCACAGCCACAGAACCGGCAGCCGCAGCAGTCAAAGCCGAGGCGATGAAACGTCTCCGATTCATCAGGGTTGCACCTCAACCCGAAAGGCTTTAACCAGAATGCCGCTGCCGGCCACCTTTTCCCCGCTGCGGAGATTCCTGCGCTCCCCCCGCTGAATCGGAGTGGTGCGACGAAGAGCACTCTGCCGTTTCTGCAAACCCTGAACGAACTTTTTGAAAGCTTGGACGTCCGTTTCAGAGCCACCATGCTCTGCCTTTTCCAACAGCCAGTTCAGCTGCATCGGATTGTGTTGGGCGGCAAAAAGATAAACCGTCGTCCTGCCGATATCCTGTTCATCGAACACCCGCCACGGTGGATCAACCGGTGCGCGCACGCTCTGGCCGGCCTGAACCCGATTCTCCAACTGACCGGTCGCTGGAAACAGACGCTCGATGCGCCCATGGCCGTTTTCCAGCACAATGATCAGATGACAGGGATTGGCCGGTTGCATCTCCAGTTGCAGGCGATCGCCGACGCGTACGACCTCTCCATTCCTGACCTGTTTCGCCTGCCAGGAACCATCCGCCGCTTTGGATTCAAAAGCCATGTGATAGACATAGCTGGCCGGCATTGATTTGGTCTTTTGCTCCTCCTGCATATCAGCGGTCAATTGGGACAGATCGCCGCACTTGACATCCGCTTCGATCTGCACATGATAGCGCGGCGGATCAGACTCCATCACATCGATCAGCACTTTTTTGCTTACGATGTAGCCGGTGGCCATGCTTTTGATCTCGTCCTCCACGGTCATGTAATTGTGCACTTTGCTGTAGGACTCGATGTACAAACCAGTGCCCTGTTCCACCGCTTTGCGTTCCGCATCCTTCATGGCCCTTTCCTTGGCCGCCTGAATGGTGTCGGTATCGCCCATATAGGCCAGACCGTCCACCGTGACCTTGACCACAGCTGCGGGTTCCTGCGCTGAACAGACCACCACCCCGATCCACAACAAACAGCCGACAAAGGCGTTCTTCATCGATCCGGCCATATGATTCCCTCACATTTTATACCGGCCCGATTCATCGGCCGGTCAGACACCGGGAAAGCGCCCCTTTTATACGGTTCAAGATAATTTGAAATTAAAAGATTATCAAGAGCTATTTCACTCCCAGCCAACCGTTGCCGTTCACAGCGAAGCGGCAGCCGTAAGCACAAGGCTCCCGGCCGTCAGCTCGCCTCGGCGATGGCGCGGTACATGGCCACCATGTTTTGCGGAGAACTGGTGACCTGAATGTTATGGCACGGGCCGGGGATGTAGCCATTATGGGCGCCGAGCACACGAATATTCTCGAACACCTCCTGGCGGATCTCCTCCTCTGAGCCGAACGCTAAAGTATATTGGTTGTCGATAGCGCCGTGAAAGATCACCTGTGTGCCGAAATCATCGGCCAGTCCCTGCCGATCCATGCCCTGACAGCGCCATTGTATGGGATTGAGCACATCGATGCCCAGCTGGATCATGTCCGGAATGATCGGCCGCACCGCTCCGTCGCTGTGGTGAAAAACAAAAGCCCCGGCCTCATGCACCAGGCCGATCATGCGCTTCATTGGCGGTAAAAAATATTGCCGGATGTGCTGCGGCGAATAGAGCAGGCTCTCCTGTGTTCCCATATCCTCAGCCACCCAGGAGACCAGCACACGGCCAGGAATGGCCTCATACAGCCGCTGCGTCTTTTCATAGCACAGATCGTATAATTTCCCCAGGCAGTAATGGACGATCTCGGGGTTGTCGTACAGATCGATAAAGGCCTGTTCAGTGCCGCGCAACTGCTCCTTGTAATCCATGAACGGCTCCGACCCGCCGCCGATGATCACCGAATCCTCCTTGCCGCGGATCTCTTTCGCCAGATGACTGAAATCCCACCAGTCCGCAGAAGGCCAGGTGTAGTTCGCTTCAATCTCCTCCACTGTGGTAAAGCGGGCCAGAGGATGGTAATCCACCACGCCATCCAGCCCGGTGTACACGCCGCCGTCATAGGCGATGTCCTGATAATGTGCGCCGAACACCGTAGTGTGGGGCGCGAGCTTGGGCCCCACATAGCGCGGCTCCACCCAGAGGCACAAATCGATGTCCAGTTTTCGGCATGCGGCCTCATAATCCGCCACGTTCAAATAGCGGTAAAGATTGGCCAAGGCCTCCGGGGTGGCGGTGAGAAACGTCGGCAACCGATCCGGCTTACGTCGATGCAGCACCTCCAGCCAGCGTTCACGTGACGTCATAAACCGTCTGCTCCCTCATCGTATTATTAAGAAATACCATCAACCCTCCAGTGCAAAGGCCGGTTTATTGGTCTTCCATTTTC
>JAKJDB010000675.1 GCA_022706175.1 Candidatus Zhuqueibacterota bacterium
TGGAAGTCTTCCGGCAGCCGGCCCGGCGTGGCGTGGTCATAGCGCTCCTTCATGCGCTCCCAGTCGTCCCGGTTCTCCACCGGAAACCGGTGCCATTTACGAGTGACAAAATCGCGCGGATTTCTCAGATAGGTTACATCATAGGTATCGGATATCTCAGTGATGTTGCCCATCCAGTCCTGAACAATATAATGCCCGTCGCGGTGTTCAAGCACCTTTTCAGTAAAAGTCGGAATCATGCGAAAATTGACATCCGCATTGAGCGTATGCACCGCGGGGGCTTCTCCGGTAATGCCGGCCTCATCCCACAGCTGTTCAAACCAATGATCCGTGTCTGTCAACCCTTCCGCTTGCCAGCGGAGCAGAGTGGTTTCTCGAGGTAGTCCAGGCTCAAACGGAATTTTATCTGGATGATCAAAAAGCAATGTCTGCAAATAGCGCGTACGCAGGATCATGGCCGCTTTTTCCTTTCGCTTTCCGCGCAGTGAATGGCATTCAATGAAATCGGAACAATCGTGCTTGAGGCTCCACCTATAAAGTAATCAATATTCTTTTGCTTTTCACTACTTTTTTGTATATTATTTTGTTGTAGAAAAACAAGAATCAAATGATCTTAGGAGAAAGCGTATGCGCTGGATAGGTAGAAGAGAAAGTGAAAACGTTGAAGACCGTCGTGGCACGACGACGAAGCGTGTGGTCGGCGGCGGCGTTGGAACACTGGTGGTCGTCCTGTTGGTCTACCTGTTGGGCGGCGATCCACAGCAGGTATTGCAGAATATTCCCACCGGCGGCATGGAGCAGACGTCGCGCACACCCAGCGACGAAGAGAACCAATTAGCCAGTTTTACCAAAGTTGTTCTCGGCGACACCGAAGATGTCTGGACCACGCTCTTTCAAAAGGCCGGCTACACCTATCGCAAACCCACCATGGTTTTATACAGCGACATGGTGGAATCGGCCTGCGGCTTCTCCAGCGCCGCCACCGGACCGTTCTACTGTCCAGGGGACGAAAAGGTGTATCTGGACCTCTCTTTTTTCGAAGAGCTGAAAAACCGTCATGACGCTCCCGGCGATTTTGCCGTGGCCTATGTCATTGCTCATGAAGTGGGCCATCACGTACAGCAACAGTTGGGGATCATGGATAAAGTGTCCGCTTATCAGAATAGAATGAGCGAGCGGGAATACAACCAGCTGATGGTGCGTCTCGAGTTGCAGGCTGATTTTCTGGCCGGCGTATGGGCGCATCATGCGCAAAAAATGAACAATATTCTGGAAGAGGGAGATATTGAGGAGGCGCTGGGCGCGGCCAGCGCGGTAGGGGATGATCGAATCCAGAAACAGACCACTGGGCGTGTCGTGCCGGACGCCTTTACCCACGGAACATCCGCCCAGCGCATGCGCTGGTTCACCAAAGGCTTAAACACCGGCGATCTGAATCAGGGCGATACGTTTTCGGCTGAAACGCTTTAGCCGGATGGCCTTGCGAAGGAGCCTTCCCGGTGGTTCCTTCGCAAGGCGTCCTTTCGAAGCATTCGGTCTAACTGTTCTGCACGGTCTGCACCATGGCCAGAATGTTTTCCACCGGCGTGCCGGCCTGCACATTGTGACAGGAACAACAGATATACCCTTCCCCCCCTGCGCCCAGCGTCCGCATGCACCACTCTGTTTCCGCTCTTACTTCCTCAGGCGTTCCAAAAGGCAGCACCAACTGATTGTCTATGCCGCCATGAAAAATGACCCGGTCTCCGTACTCGCGTTTCAGTGACTCCATCTCCATGCCGGGACAACGATGCTGGATGGGATTGAGCACATCCACGCCGCAGCGCAGCAGTTCGTCCAAGACCGGAGCAAATCCTCCGTCGCTGTGATAAAAAGTGCGCACGCCGTAATCATGGGCCAAATCGCACCAGCGTTTCAGCCGCGGCTGCAAGTGTCTGCGCCAGGACGCCGGAGAAAGCATCAGGCCGTTTTGCCCGCCGATATCATCGCTGATGAAAACCAGATCGATCCATTTGTGCGCCTGTTTGAAAAAACGGTGCAGCATTTGCGTCTGAATGGCTTCGATGCGATCAAGCGTCGCATCGACAAAATCCGGCGCCACGACCAGATCCATCATGGCCTGTTCCAGGCCGCGCAACTGACAGTATATTTCAAAAAAAGAAACCCACGGCCCGATGACGCAATACTCCTCCGCCGCGCGTTGCGCCAGCGCTACCGCGCCCTCATAATCAAATCGATCCGGATCCGGCCAAAAGGGATACTCGTTCACCTGAACGATCTCTTCGAAGGAGCGCATGGGCGGCTCCGCGACCTCATCGTAATGGGCGGCGCCCGCCTGCACCGCTCTCAGCGGCACGCCCCAGGCCGTCCTGACCGCGCCTTTGTCTTCAGCGCCGGCCCCCACCTGAGCGCCGGCGGCGTGGCCCTCGTCCGGGCGGTAATCGATAAAGTCCCAGACGATCTTGTCCAACC
>JAKJDB010000676.1 GCA_022706175.1 Candidatus Zhuqueibacterota bacterium
ATGGCGAAGCCTCTGGCGTAGCTCGACATAATTAAAGATCTGGCCATTGCATACAAGCCAGAGCTGGCCATCTTCATTCGAAATCGGCACCGAACCGCCATAGATATCGATAATGCTCAGACGCGATTGGCCAAAGGCGATATAATCATCAACATAAGCGCCATATTGATCAGGACCCCGATGGCGTAAGGAGTAAACCATCTCCTGAACAAGAGGAAGGGGGTCTTTGGTCAGGTGGAACCAGGAATGAATCCCAGCTATCCCGCACATAAGAACCTCATTTTTCCGCTTTGTCTGCCAGTTGAGCAGAGGTGAGTATCTCATACTCTGGAACAAGTGCAGCTAGGGCAGAACGCAACGCCATCCCGTCACCCGATTTACATAACCGGATTAATTCATCGATACGTGGGGTAAGTTCCGGCAAGGCGTGAATCTCTTTGGGGATGATCCGGTTGATCATTTTGTGACTTGTCGGCAGGCAGGTTTCGCCGGCGCCGACCAGTTCCTCAAACAGTTTTTCGCCGGGACGCAGGCCGATCTCCTTGATGGCGATTTCGGTATAAGGCCGGAACCCCGCACATCGGATCATGGCAGCGGCCAGTTTTTCTATCTTCACCCGCTGCCCCATATTCAGGACATAGATCTCGCCGCTCTCCCCCATGGTGATCGCCTGGAGGATGAGATTGACCGCTTCGGGAATGCACATGAAAAAACGTTCAATCTGTTTGTCTGTGATCGTCACGGGACCCCCGTTCTGGATCTGTTTCATGAACAGAGGCACCACGCTGCCGTGGCTGTTGAGAACGTTGCCAAATCGCACGGTGACAAAACGCGTATGGCTGTAGGGCGCGAAAGCCTGGAAAAAGAGCTCAACCACCCGTTTGGTGGCGCCCATCACATTGACCGGATTGACCGCCTTGTCTGTGGAGACAAAGACGAAGTGATCTACACTGAAGCGGTCCGCACAACGCGCTATGATTCTCGAACCCATGATGTTGTTGCGTACCGCCTCGTCCGGATTGTCTTCGCTCAAAGGCACATGTTTTTGCGCGGCGGTATGAAATACGATTTCCGGCCGATGGGTGGAGAAGACATTTTCCATCTTTTCAAGGCAGGTCACATCCCCGAGGATGTAGGATGTCCTTTCGCAAGTATGTGAATTCAGCTCACACTGCAATTCAAACAGATAGTTTTCACTGCGGTCGAGAAGAACAAGGCTCTGGGGCTGCTGGGCGGCGACCTGCCGGGCAAGTTCAGAGCCGATCGATCCACCGGCCCCGGTGATCAGCACCCGCTTGCCTTTGAGGAAGCGCTTGATCGCCCCCAGATCGAGGCTAAGCATACGGCGCCCGAGCAGGTCAGATACCTCCACATCCCGCACTTTGGACAGGTGGATGCGGCCGCTTGCCACATCGGAAATTGCAGGCACGACGCGATGCTTCAGCTTCGTCTTTTCACAGAAAGAGAGGACATTTCTCAGCTCTTCAGAGGTGATATTGGTGATGGCGATCAAAATCTCGTCGACGCGCAGCTGCCGGGCTATATCCGGAATATCTTTCCGGTTGCCATACACTTTGATGCCGTGCAGGGTTGTGCCCAGCTTCTCGGGATTATCATCAATAAAGCCCACGACCTGATAGGCATGGCCATTCCGATTCTGTTGACGGATGAGCTGATCGCCGACATCGCCGGCGCCGATGACCAAAACCCTTTTAGGCAGGGAATAGTCCTTTGCTGGTTCTTTCTCATTCTGGATCCTTAGAAAGATACGGGCGCCGGCCATGGCCCCGACCATCAGGATCCCGTCAATGATAAAAACCGATCTCGAAAGCACCCGCAAATCGATGAAGAAAATGATGAGTACGATGGCCACCGTGCTGAATACACAGACCTTCATCATATGAAAGAGATCCGTCCAGCCGATATACTTGCACTGGCTGCGGTAAAGACGGAAATAGATGAAAAAAGCGGCGCGGACCAGGAGGACGACCGGCAAGCTGCGGGTAAAGTTGTACATCTCGGTTTCAGGTATTTTCGAGTCGAAACGCAGAATATAGGCCAGATAATAGCAGCCGGTCACAAGAATCATGTCGATGATGAAAAGCATGGGCCAACTGGCTTTTTTGGGCTGGTAGAAGGGAAGGAGAAGTCCCCTCAAGGAGGACCAGATGCCCCGCCAGATCAACTGCAGATCCTGGATCAGGCGGGGATGGGCGGCGTAGGCGACATCTATCTTCAGCTTTTCCGGAAGCAGATAGTTGGCATAATAGGACTCGACATCTTCCAGGCTTTCCGGGATCATATCCGCTTCGTTACGTCCGATGATCTGGGCAGGGCCGACCAGGCCGGGGCGGACCTCGAGGGCCTTGCGCTGTTCATCCGTATAGAGCGCGACCATTTTGGGAATCTCCGGCCTCGGGCCGACCACACTCATCTCACCCTTGAGTATGTTGACGAGCTGGGGTAA
>JAKJDB010000677.1 GCA_022706175.1 Candidatus Zhuqueibacterota bacterium
CAATCGGCCCGGCGAATACGAGTTTGAAGAAAACATGCGCGTCAGTGATCTGATCTACAAAGCGGGGTACTTGAATCGAAGCGCCTATCTGCTCTCGGCCCAGCTCGCCCGGGTGGCGCCGATGCAATCGGCGCAAACCATCGACGTCGATCTGGTGGCGGTGTTGCTCCGTGGGGAGCGCGAAAAGGATCTGCTGCTGGATGCAGACGATCAGCTGTTTGTGCGCCGCATCCCGGGATGGCGCGTCGGTCAGAACGTCGAGCTGCGCGGTGAAGTTAAATTTCCCGGCCTGTATCCAATCGTCAAGGACTCCAGCACGCTGAAAATGCTGTTGACCGAGGCCGGCGGTTTTACCGACGAGGCGTTGGTGGGAGAGGCCAAACTGATCCGCAAGCGCGAGGCTGTGGTCGAGGATAAAGAGTTTCTGCGCTTGAAGAACATGGCCCGCGACGAAATGAGCAAATTGGAATACGAATATTTCGTCATGAAGCAGAACAACGCGGATATTCAAGAGATCGTAGTGGATTTTCAGCGTTTGATGCGGCAAAACGACCGGTCTCAGGATGTGTTCCTCGAAGACGGGGACCTCATCTATGTTCCGCAGACGCCCAAAGTGGTGATGATCTCCGGTCGCGTCAGCAAACCGGGCGGCGTGGTCTTTCAGCCGAACGCCGATCTCGAACATTACATCCGCCAGGCCGGCGGCTACACCTGGGATGCCGACGGCCGGCGCACCAAAGTGATCAAGGTGACCGGCGAAATCTGCGACGACGAAGAGGTCCACACGTTTGTTCCCGGCGACCGCATCTGGGTGCCGCGCAAAGCGGATCATAACTATTGGCAGATCTTTCGCGACGTCATGCTGGTGGCCGGGCAGATCGCCACCATGTATCTGGTCATTCACACCGCAACCGACTAAAACCATGAACGATGAAAAGCATATTCTCACCCTGCCCCTGTTCGATTCGTTGCTGCTGCTGGTGCGCAACAGCCGGATGATCGTCCGCAATGTGGGGATCACCCTGATCGCCGTGCTGGCGCTGACCTTTCTTTTGCCGAAGAGATACACGGCGGTGACCACGCTGCTGCCGCCGGCGGATGAGGACAAGCTCGGCATGACCAACATGTTGTCGGAGGTCGCCATCCCCGGCATCAACCTGGGCGCGCAGGCTTCTTCGGCGGACCTGCTGTTCGAAATGCTCAACAGCCGGTCCGTGAACGAGCGGGTGCTGCTGCAAAAATTCGCCGGCAAAAAAGACAGTCTGCAGCTGTTTCGCGCCCTGGGCTTTTCTTCTGTGGACCGGGCTTTGCTGAAAATGCCAAAGCGGGTTCACTTTCTTCTGTCCAAAAAAGGGTTGATCACCATCAGCGCAGAGATGCCCACGCGGCAACTGGCTGCGGACGTGGCCAACGCCTATGTGGAGGCGCTGGACCAGGTCAATCAGGAGAAGGCCGTGTCCCGGGCGCGCAATTCCCGAATCTATATCGAATCTCAGCTGGCGCAGACTCTGGACAAATTGACTCAGGCCACCCGCCGGCTGGCGAATTTTCAGCAGCAGAACCAGGCGGTCTCTCTGGAAGATCAGACCAAGTCCGCCATCGAACGGGCTGGTGAACTCAAAGGCCAGATCATCGCCAAAGAGGTGCAGCTGGGCGTTCTGCGTCAGAGCATGAAATCCGCCAATCCGGTGGTGGAAAAACTGCAGCGGGAGCTGGCCGAGTTGCAGCGGCTGTATCATGATGTGCAGTTTGGCAATGGTTCAGAGAAAAAAGATTACGCGCTGCCCTTTGCGCAGGTGCCGGAGCTGGGCATCCACCTGGCCGGACTGGTGCGCGAGGTGAAAATCCAGGAGACGGTCTATTCGCTGTTGAACCAGCAGTACTATCAGGCTAAAATAGAAGAGGCGCGCAACACGCCGACGGTGCAGGTTCTGGACCGCGCGGTGCCGCCCACTTTCCGCAGCGCTCCGAAGCGCAAAATGCTGTTGCTGGCGTTCGGCCTGCTCAGTCTCGTGTTGAGCGTTCTGTGGATTTGGCTCTCGGCTTATTGGCAGACCCTGCTGAGACAGCCGGAGAGAAAAGCCAAGTTCGACCGTCTCGCCGAAGCCTGGCGGAGAGAGACCGTCTGGTTACGACGCCGTTCCTGAACGCCATCAATTTTTCAAAAGGAAGGCTATCATGTCGCAAGCCATCGCAACCACCGCCCGGATCGGCGAAGGGTGTGAACTGGGCCACTTTGTGGTCATTGAAGACAACGTGCAGATCGGCAAACGGTGCCGCATCGGCCACCATGTGGTGATCCACCGCGGAACCATCCTCGGCGACGACGTGCGCATCGACGCGGGCACGGTGATCGGCAAGCAGCCCCTGCGCAGCAAACGGAGCATCTTTCAGGATGAAAAGGAGCTCGCCCCGGCCCGTCTCGCTGACGGCTGCATGGTGGGCGCCCTGGTGGTGATCTATGC
>JAKJDB010000678.1 GCA_022706175.1 Candidatus Zhuqueibacterota bacterium
GAGTCGCCATGTCCGGTAAAAGAACACAGCGAATCCACCGCCGATGAGCGCGGTGAGCAATTGCGGCAACGCCATGATGGAGACCAGGGCAGGGGGCAGGGTTTTGCCCAGGAGCAGCGGCAGCAGGATTCGTGCGGCGGCATAGAGCACGATGAATTTGAGCACAGAAGCGGCGGTCACAGCCAGGCCGCTGCGCAGGTAGTAGCGAGCGGCCGCGTCCGCCTGACGGTCCATGATCCAGGCAAAGAGCGCGACATAGACCAGATTGGCGACAAGGATAAAGGGGATCATGGGCGCCAACGGCGCCGGCAGCTGTCCGCGCAGCACGGCCAGCAGCGGGGTCAGGCATCCCAGGACCGCGCCACCGGTTGCAGAGACCATCAGCGTGGCGATAATCAGCATGAAATTAACCAGCGGGCCCGTGACCGGCTGCGGCAGGCCGAGGAGTTGGATCACCAGGGTGATGGAAAGAAGAAACATCAACCTGGTGAGAGTCAGGGTCTTGGCCATAGCGAAGGGTTTCCCATTGTCGAACCGGCATGCAAGAGCGGCGTCCTCATTCGGTACGGCTGAAAACGAACGGCAGGTTGACGGTCACGGAACCCTCGGGAACGGGTTCGAAGCGCAGGCGTCGCAGGATGTTGAGGATCTCCCGGTCGAAATCCGGTTGATTCATGGTCGATTCCACCACTCCGGCGTTGGACACGGTGCCGTCCGGCTCGATGGTGATATCGATGCTCACCTTGCCGCGCAACTCCGCGTTGGTGCGCAGATATTTCGTGTAAGTGTACATGATCCGGCCCTGCTGCGATTGGATGACTGCCATCACGGATTCCGAAGAGCGCCGGACCATGGCGGCCTGCGACCCGCGCATCTGGCTCGGCGCTTGAATGTTGACCTGTCCTTTCTTCTCCAGCTTGACCGTTTCCACTTTTTTAGCGTCGCTGATGAGATCGTCGATGCCGCCGGTGACCTCGACGTGGTCGAGATCCAGGCCGTCGCCCTGGCCCGCGCCCCGACCGTTGCCGAGGCCGCCCCCTTCTCCATATCCGTCGCCGTTGCCGTTGCCGCGGCTGGTCTGCGCCTGCGACATCAACCGATCCAGGTCCTGCAGAGAACGGTCGTCCAACAGCAATTTCGTATTGGCTTTGTAAGTCGCGTCATCGACCGGCACGATGATGCCGAGCACGCCCGGGTTGCGCGCCGCCAGACCGCCGTACACCTTGGTGCCGCCGGGGCCGCTGCCACCCGGCGGTTCTTGAGTGATCGAGGGCGGTGTGTTCAACTCGATATATTTGACTCGAACGGTTTTCGGTTTCTCCGGTTCCGGCATCAGCGAGTTGGCGGTCCAATAAACACCAAGGAGGATAAAGTGGATCAGGGCAGCCAGGCCCAAACCCCAAGCGGTGAAGCGGCGGGCGGCCCGCTTTAGTTCCACCGCGCCATACGTTCTGCTCTTGACCTGCAACGGCCGGGCGATCTTGGGCTCAGGTTCATGGGGTGTTTTTTTGAAATCCTGCCACTGCTTTTCCAGCTGTTGGATCTCGCTGTCCAGATGGGAGAGGCCGCTGTGCAGTTGCTTGAGTTGGGCCAGCACGATGGATAGTTCGGTTCTGATGGCAGGTGGAAAAGAGAGCTCCAGCAGAGAATCGACCAGGTGCGGCGAGTTCATCTCTTCGCGACGTTCTACCAGCCCCTGCTCTTTGGCATACCGGTAAAGTTTGTCGCGAAGAAACTGGTGCAGTTGAACCATCTGTTCGCGTGTTTGTTTGATGCTGCGAAGTTGTTGCTGTATATCGTATGACATGCATTCCTCTGTTAAAACAGACCTCGGGTCGAGCGCCGGCGCTTTTTTCTGACCTTTGGTATGTCGATGTGCGTCCGGATCGGTCCGGGCGCAGGGTTACCGTTTAAAAAGTGGCGGGGATATTACCAGGGGATGACATCTTTGCGTTCCTGGCCCGGCGCTGTGGGCCTGGCCGTCACCCGGCCTTTTCTTTCCACAGGTCGGAAGATCTCGTTGAAAAAGGCGCGCTCGATGTTGATGTCGTCTATCTCTGGGTTGGAGCCCGGAATGATAAAGACCGCCTGCGGCTTTTCCAGGCGACCCTCGATCTCTATCTTGTCCAAAAACACTTTGTTGTTTTCATCGACCACCGGCGCCGAAGTTTGGCCGGCGCCGACGGCCACGGAATCCGGCTTGGCGGGTTCGGGTTTCGGCTCCTGACCGAGGCTCAGGCTTGCGCCCAACAGCAGCAGCGTCATGGCCCATCTCCCTCCGTGGTGCAGCTTTATCATGGTACAACTCCCATTTGCATTTCGCACTGGAAGAGCAGGCTCCTCCACTATTCGTTCAGTTGTTCTGCTGCAGGCGAGGTCGTTTCCTTGGCGGAATCCGATTTGTAGCCCAGCTCCTGCATCAGCGTCTGCATGCGTTGCCGGCAGTGGCCGACCCAGACGTTGT
>JAKJDB010000679.1 GCA_022706175.1 Candidatus Zhuqueibacterota bacterium
TCCCTGGAGCATGTCGTCCCCTTCGCCGCCATGAATTTCGTCATCCTGGTCGCCGCCTTCCAAATGGTCCTTACCTGCGCCTCCGTCCATCTTGTCGTTGCCGGAACCGCCGTAAAGCAGATCATCGCCCTCCCCTGCCAACATTTTATCCTCACCGTCGCCGCCGTGCATTTCGTCGTTTCCCGTGCCGCCATCCAGCTCGTCGTCGCCGGGACCAGCGTTCAGAACGTCGTCGCCCGAACCGCCGTACAGAGCGTCGATGCCGCCGAGACGGTCCTCGATCCGGTCGTTGCCATCCCCTCCGATGAGCAGGTCGCATTGACTGCCCACCACCACATCGTTCCCGCCGCCCGCGTCCAGACACACGCCGAATTGTGGGGGTAGGCCATCCATACTCACCAATGACGGAAAATGCTGCCGATCGATGGCGCTGAGATCGATTTTGTTGTTTCCGGGTCCGCCGTTAATGATGATGCGTTTCACCACGAGGGGATCCACGGTACCGAAAGGCGGTAGAATGTACATGTTGCCGTTGATCAGCACTCCCCGATGATCCGGGTCGGTGGTTTCGCCTGAGACGACGATGTCGTCGTCCGCGTCACTGGTGATGGTAAGTGTTTTATTCGCTTCGTCCCATTGAGCGATAATGTTGGCCCGGGCGGATGGGGCTGCCGCGAACAAGAAAAGGAACGCGGTCAATAGAACCGAAACAGACAGGATTGACAAGCGAGGGTTGACGTTTTTCATTCTGCCTTCCTCCTGATTCATGTTCCATGCGAAATCATTTTTCTGACAAGGCTCAGGCAAACCAGGCCGGGACGGCTTGTATGGCTAATAGCTGATAGGAAATTTAGTGATAGACTGATAGGAAAATTGATGTTGCGGGAGTCATAAAAATCGAGGTGATCATCTTCCATCAAGCGCCCGATACCCGTTTTCTGAGCGCCAAACTATTATCCGGCGCCCTAATCGCCTGTTACCTGTCGGAAAATTATCCAATCAGAATCAGAAAATCAAGGAAAATCTCATAAGCATCTAACAAGGCCATATCGCTGCAGGGTCAACTCGCGCAGAAATCGAGAAAGGACTCTAAATGCAGACGCGTTCAAAATAACCGTAATCATAGCTCGACTCACCCTCAGCCCCTCTGCTTGCTGCCGGCGGCGGCCGCGACGCCGCATCCCTTCGACGGGCTCAGGGCAGGGTTTTACACAGTCTGCAGTGACGTAATATTTTCTCAACAACATCCGCCCGGTATTTAGCAATTAAACTGACGATCTTCATCTCTCCATCACAATCCGGACAGCGTGAAATATACGAGACCAACCTCTACACGCCCTCCGAATCGTCTGCGCTAATCCGCACCGAGTTATCGATGCCGAACCCCGAATGCGGCCATCCCCGCATCGTGCGCATCACCTCCCGCCACCTCTGAATCGCTCCATATCCACCCTGCTGACCCGAATAAAAAATCCGTCACCCCTGAATACCTGCTCGCTCACGATTGCGTACGAATGGCTGTGCCAGCCCATCAGGTCGGCAAAGGTCTGGATTGATCCCACAAACCCCGGTTCCCCCTCTCTGGCCCCACATGCCTGGCGCATTGTGTCCCTATCGCTTCATACGCCAAAAGGCGGGAATAGAGCCCGGGGCAAGCCCAGCCTACCAGATCTTGGTGAAATCCTCTTTCTTCACCTCATGATGGAGGTCGATAAAATAACTGTCGTATTTTTCGGAGAGCATCAGAGGGTCGCGGCGGACCAGGCGGGAGAGCAGCGCCAGAGGAAGAAGAACGCCATAGAACACGATCGTCAGCACGATTTTGGGAACAACCATACCCAAAAGATCGGCCAGCTTCATCCAGAGCCAATGTATTTTTTCACTCAACCAGGGAGAAAAAACACCGATCAGCCCGAGGAGGAATGAAAGAACGAGCCAGCCTTTCCAGCTGAAAATTAGAAACAGGGCCAAACAGCCCGTCGAAAGGACCAATAGGGTGGATTTCGCCGCCTCTTTGTTCATGGCGCGGATTCCGGTTTAAAACAGAGTGTAGATAAAGGGGGCGATGGCGGTGCCGCTGCCGAAAACGATCAACACACCCAGAAGCAGCAACAGAATGATGATCGGCGCCAGCCAGAATTTTTTCCGCTCCCTCATAAAAAGCCAAAGATCTTTCAAGAACTCCATGTATCGTTTCCTTTCCCTGTTTGCCCACCTTTCAATCGGATTGAAAGGTCTCCATCCATTTGGACCGGTTTTGCCAGTCGGGTTGATCCGTTTTTTTCAGTATGAAATCGTTCACCACCAGTTCATCCATCTCGGTTCGCATAAAGCAGCGATAGGCGTCGTCCGGCGTACACACCATAGGCTCGCCGCGTACGTTAAAACTGGTGTTCACCAACAATCCGCACCCTGTTTTTTTCTTAAACGAAGCTATGAGCTGCCAGAATCGAGGATTC
>JAKJDB010000680.1 GCA_022706175.1 Candidatus Zhuqueibacterota bacterium
GACCTGGCCCTTTTTATCCTTGAACAGATAGACGCCGGGTTTGGTGGGCAGCGCATCCAGCTTTTGTTTGAGGCTCTCCGGCAGAGAGAAAGTCATAGCGCCCGCCTGTCAGTAGGTTTGCCAGTGCAGAATCTTATCCACTGCTTTTTTCTCACGCGGGATCGTTGGCGAAGCGGCATAGCCGATGGCCAGCATGGCGACCAACTTGAACCCATCCGGCGCCTGCAGCCAGCGGATGATCTCTTCGGCGTAGGGCTTTTTATCTCCAGCCACCCAGCAGGATCCCAGCCCCAACCCGGCGGCGGCCAGCAGGATATTTTCCGCAGCCGCGCATCCATCTTCGAGGTAATATTTGGTGTCTGCGCTGACGACCACAATGCAGACCGGCGCCTGGGCAAGAAACTTGCCGTACTCGGTGATTGTCGCCAGATAACGGCGTCGGTCCGGGTCGGTGATCACGATAAACTCGATGGGCTGTACATTGCGGCCCGAAGGGGCCCTGCGGCCTGCGTCGATCAGACGGCGCACGAGCTCCTCATCCACCGGTTTATCGGTGAAACTGCGCACGCTGGTGCGGCGATTGATGGCTTCAAAAACATCCATGGATCACTCTCCTCATTGAACATGCGGCCGACGGCTCAGAGCCCGACTGAACGCAGGGAATATATCAAAAAAGCCGCCTTGAATCAAGCGGCTTTTTAAGGTTGTGCGGTTCGTGCTCACCCTCTTGGCCCGGACACCAAGTACAGAGAAGGCGTCCTATGCCGATCAGCCCTTCATCTATTTCTTCTCATAGGCCTTCTTGATCAGCTGCTCGAGACGTGTCTTTGGATTGTTGACGATCTCTTCATCGATGGTGAAATGATCACAGCCCAACAGACGAAGACCGTATTCATAATCGTGCAGCAGGTCGGTGCAAACCTGTTCCAGGTTTTGCCCTCTCTTTACGCTCAGCTGTTTTAAAAGCTCCAGGGCGCCGTCGGTAAAAGAGATTACGATGCCATTGCTGGCCAGAAACCGCTTCTGGAAATTTTTAATCGAATGACCGGTGAGCAGTTGATCGAGCTCCTCCTGCGGATTTCGCACGGTCCGCTCAGTGACATGAAACTCGCTGATCTGCGTGTCTGGAAGCCTTTTTTCGAATTTCAGCAACAGGCGATCGCTGACAGAGACCAGACCGCGGGCCCCGGTATGTTCCTTGAACGCCTCTTCCGCTAGCCACTGCAGGGCTTCCGGTTCGAAATGGATATCGATGCCGTAGGCTTTAAAGTCCCGCTTTTTGCCCTGAATGACGGTGCTGTTCGGGTTCTGCAGGATGCGCAACAGGCCCTGCACATCCAGATCGTTGAGCGTAACCACGACCGGAAGGCGTCCGACAAACTCGGACTCGAAACCGTATTTGATCAGATCCTCGGAGCGGACTTTTTTCAGCAGGTCCAGATCCTCGGTTTTATCCTGCCGGTCCTCCACAGGACGGAATCCGATGGGCTGTTGATTCAGGCGGCGCCGGATGATGTCCGATAAGCCCGAGAACGCACCGCTCATGACAAACAGAATGTTCTTGGTGTTGACCTTTTTCCGCGATACTTTGCCGGTGCGCTGCGCCTCCATGGCCGCTTCCATCTGTGCAGCCAGGTCGTGCGGCGTTTTCAGATCCACCTCGGACTCTTCCATCAGCTTGAGCAGGTTCCTCTGAACACCGGTGCGCGATACATCGGGCCCGATCAAGTTGCCGGAGGAGGCGATTTTATCGATCTCATCCAGATAGATGATGCCGTACTCGGCCAGCTTGATGGAACCGTTGGCTTCGCGCACCAGGTCGCGCACCAGATCTTCGACATCGCCGCCCACGTATCCGGTCTCGCTGAATTTGGTCGCATCCGCCTTGACAAAAGGCACACCGATCCTTTTTGCAATCAGCTTGATCAGATAGGTCTTGCCTACGCCGGTGGGGCCGATCATCAGCACATTGCTTTTGATGTTTCCGACCAGCTCACCCAGCCCTTCTGTCTCCATCTCCATCTTCATGCGATTGAAATGGGTGCAGATTTTGGTGGCCAGCACCTCGATGGCCTCTTCCTGGCCAACGACATACTGGCGCAGGTGAGCCTCCAGCTCGGACGGTTTCAGGTCGAATTGTATTTTGGACGGCGGATGTTCTCTCTCTCCTACTTTGGGAGGTTCTCCGGAAAGATCCGCATCCGGCGGAATCTCCACCCGGTCGCCGTAGCGATTCTTCAAAAAGTCGGAAACATCTTTGCGGAGCTGCTCCGCAGTGGGACTATTTTTATTGTCTGCCATAGCTTAAATCACTTTGTTTGTTTTCGATTTATCTATTAAACAACAGGATCAGCCATTTTGTTCCGGAATCACGTCCAAGCTGATATCCAGCACACGCGCGGAATGGGTGAGGGCGCCGATGGAAATCAAATCCACGCCGGTCTCCGCAATCGCCCGCA
>JAKJDB010000681.1 GCA_022706175.1 Candidatus Zhuqueibacterota bacterium
CGACGCCCGCCACCAGCGGGGAGGCCATGGAGGTGCCGCTCATCGTTTTGTAGCCGTTCTGGTTGATGGCGCCATACAGGTAGTTGCCCGGCGCAGCCACATCCACAGTCTCCCCATAGTTGGAGTAACTCGCGCGTACGGCGTTGTTGTTCAACGCGGCCACGGATAAAACGCCTTTGTAGGAGGAGGGATAAAAAAAGGAAGAGTCGTTCTCATTGCCCGCTGCGGCGATGATGACGCTGCCCAGCTCCAGCGCGTGGTTCACTACATCCTGTTCATACAGCGAGGATCCACCAGCGCCTCCCCAGCTGCAATTGATGATGTCCGCACCCGCCTCGGCGGCATAGAGGATGCCGTCGTAACCGGAGATGATCGAGTTGTCGCTGTACGGAGATGAACAATTAACCGCCATGAGTTTGGCGTTCCAGGAAGAACCGGCCAAGCCCTGGCGGTTGTCTGTGACCGCGCAACAGATGCTGGCGGTGTGGGTGCCGTGTTCCGCGTTGATCGGACTGTGGGCAAGTCCGGTGGGATCCGGCTGGTTGGTCGCAAAGTTCCAGCCATGCAGGTCGTCGATGTAACCGTTGCCGTCGTCGTCCTGCCCGTTGTCCGGGATCTCGCCGGGATTCTGCCAGAGGTTGGCGGCCAGATCTGAATGGCGGATATCGGTTCCGCCGTCCACGATGGCGATGATCACCGGGCTGTCTTCCCCTTTGGCGATCTCCCATGCCTGGGTGAGCTGGATCTGATTGAAATAGGGCAGTTGTGCGTCGATCAAAGAATCGTTGGGTGTGGCGAGCAGCCGATGGATGTATTTAGGTTCAGCGTATTCCACCTGTTCATCGTTCTGCAGCGCAGCCGCCACCTCCTGGGGTGTGCGCGGGCCGCTGAAATGGGCGTAATAGACTCGCTCCAGCCCGACAGAACTGTTTTTTTTTCTCAGACGCAGAGTCTGGGGCAGAATGGGCTCCAGCCGTTCTATGCCGGAAAAAGCCCGCCGGCCGGCTGTGCTTTTATGTAGCCCAAAGCTTTTAAATTTGACTACCACCACATGATCACTGCAGGGCCGGGACATTCGTTGCGGCGAACCGAGTCGGTCTGCGGCGGACGCTTCGCTGATCCACAGCCGGCTGAGGAGGCAAGCGGCGGCCAGCGAATATTTAATTAAAGGTCGCACCATACATTTTCTGTTCTCAGATTCATGCTATCCACAAAGGCCGGCGTCTGTGGTCACTGGTTTAAGCGCAGACGTTTGACCATGTATTCATAGTCTTAGGCCCGGCGTTGCCGCGCAGGAGCGACCGGCCACTGGCCTTGATTGAACGTTTGGCGGAGGAGGAGGTTCCGGCGGCGCCTCTGTCAAAGAGAAGCGAACCGTTACAGCTTGTCCATCAATCCCCGCCGGCGTGAGCTGGTCAGCAGGTCTGGACGGTAGAGCTTGTTGACGAAAGTGGCGGGTTCGATGAAGAAAAAGGCGTCGGGCGCCAGAGCCTTCACTTCCCGGGTGAGCGCATTCAACTCCTTGCGACGCGTGACGATGTGCACCAAAGTGACCGGGCCGTTCATGCCCTGTCCCGGAAAGGTGGTCACCGCATAGCCCTGGCTGCGCAGTGTGGCTGTCAGCGTTTCCGAGTGTTTGGAGCTGATGATGCGCAGGACGACATGGCCAAAGGCCAGCTTGCGTTCCAGCAGAATGCCGACGACGTTGCCGGTGGAAAATCCGAGCGCATAAAAGATGGCTAGCAACGGACGCAGGCTGATTTCATTCAGCACTTTGGCGACGACGGTGATCCACAGGCTGATCTCAAAAATACCGCAGATGAAGGCAGTTTTGGTGCGGCCCTGTACGATACTGATGGTGCGGATGGTGCCGAGGGAGACATCGAGCACTCGGGCGCAAAAGATCAGCACGCCCCACAACAGTGTGGAAGCATCAAAAAAGCTCATGGTTGGGCTCACCTGTTCGCGTAAAATGCATGAAATAGTTTAGCCAATTTAAATTCACATTGCAAGCAAAAAATCAACGCAGTATATTACTCAAAGCAAGCTCTGGTTGTTAACATGGGGTACAGTCGTTAAGGGACGGGTTGAAGAAATGAATAAAGGACGGATTGTGGTCCTGGACACCGGCTATGAATCCTATGGTCAGGAACATGCGCTGTTTGAACAGGCCGGTTATCAGTTAGAAGTGTATAGGGGGCCGGCCAGAAGCGCGAAAAGTAAACTCCTGTTCGGCCGCGGGGCCGTCGGGGTGATGATTCGCGGGACCGCTGCGGATGAATCCTTTTTCTCTGCGCTCCCCGGATTAAAGGCGCTGGTGCGCTATGGCGTGGGCTATGATAATGTGGATCTGACCGCCGCAACACGTCATGGTGTTCGCGTCGCCAACGTCCAGGGCTATGCCAACGAGTCGGTCTCCGATCATGCCCTGGCGTTGATGTTCGCCTGCAACCG
>JAKJDB010000682.1 GCA_022706175.1 Candidatus Zhuqueibacterota bacterium
GGTTGGTGGTGGTCACGGTAAAGACGCCGGCTGAAGCGGAATAGACGTTAGAAAGAAATAAAAGATAGAAAATCCACCGCGATCCTGCCTTGCGGCCTGTTTTGCAATATTCCATATCTACCCTTGTTTGGACTGATTCCGGTCAATTTCTGTTTATTTTCGGATTTAGTATTCTCATCGCAGCCGTCGATTGGCTGTTTGAAAGAGAACGGGTGGAAAGCGAGTGAGCTTGCGGTGAAGAGGCAACCGATGGAATGGGAAAGGACGGGTTCGTTCCAAGACGAAAATGATATAGCTTTAAATGGCCTTCTATGGGGAACAGATCATCCGGGTTGGTGCTCCCTTGAAAGCTCCATTCGCCATCCGGTATCAGGTATTTAGGGATGGAGTCAACCACACACCAGTCGTTCTGATAAGAACGCAGGATCCAGAGGTCGCCTTTGAGCTCATGGAGAAACTCGGGCAACTCGCTGCGTCGCAGCGGCCGATGGGATTCAACCCCATAATAATAGAGCGGCTTTTTAGCGAAGAGGTGATCCAGCAGCACCACCTCATTAGAATCGAGGTTGTTTTTTAGCGTTTGGGCGACGCTGCGCCAGTCGTCCTTGCAATACCATTGCTCAAAATGAGCATAGGAGACCAAAGCCAGCAGGCAGATCGATGACGCGAGCACCAGCCGCGGGAGTACCTTTACTTGCGTCAGCGCAAAAGCGAGGATCATGACATAGAATGGCAGAAGGATCACCATATTGCGCAAAAGCAGATAGGGGCTCTTTAGTGAGAATAGGCCGGCCAGGAGAAGGGGCGCGATCATCATGACGGCAAAAAAATGAAAATAGGAGGTTGGCCGGGCATCTGCCGAAGGATCGATTCGCGCGAATCTACGCCTGGACAAAATGCGCTGTCCGATCAGGCCGATGGCGTTGATAACGGCCGCCAAGAGAAAGCTGGTCCGCAACGAGTGCAGTTGTTCGAGGTGATAGGGTTTGACGGAACTCGCATAAATCGTGGACGCGTTGATCAAAAGCTGATGAAGCAAAATGGGCAACGTGCGGGACAGGTTGAAATAAAAAGCCATGAAGATATTGGCGAGGATGGCCAGGACTAAGGCCAGAGTGAGACCTAAATTTTCATGGCGTGCTATAGCCATCGGTTTCATGGCGGTGTCGTTAAAATAGAGCCGGCGGGTGCGATAAAGCCCATACCCGGCCAGCCAGATCATCATCGCCATACCGATTACAAACAGCGTAGCGGAAGCCACAGCCGCGTAAGGATTGAGATAATTGAACAACGTCTCGATAAACCGGATGGAAAAGGTCTTGTACATCGGCCTGGTTTTGGTCAGGAATTGACTGATCATAAACGGCAGCCAGATCGAATATCCCAGTCCGATGGCGAATTGGGTTTGCCACCATCCGGACTCGGGCTTTCTCAGTGCCGCAGACATCCCGATCACAAAGAGGATCTGGCTTATCCAAATCATAAAAGCGAAATAGTGAGTCAGCAGAGCCGCCAGGGTTACGATGCCATAGAAAACAAACCACCGCCTCGCCGGCGTCTGCAGCAGGCGGATAAAGCAATAGGTGGAAAGCAATACTAAAAAGAGCAGCATGGAATTGGATCGGGCGTTCTGACTCACCCAGATATGCCAGGGTGAAATGGCGAGTAGCAAGACCGAAAACAGGGCGGTTAACGAGGAGAACAGCCGCTGTGTCACTTTATAGAGGACAAGTAAGGAAGCCAGAGCGAACAGAATCGAGATGCTCCGCAACGCACTTTCCGCTTCACCGAAAACTTGTATCCAAGCGTGGTGGACCAGATAGAACAACGGAGGATGGACATCGTTGATGGTCATGATAAAGATGCGCGGCACCGGCTCCCTGGCATAATAGGCGCCAATGGTTTCGTCGATAGATAGACTTTTGTAATCGAGGTGGTAGATGCGCAGCCCGGCAGCCAAAAGCAAGAGCAAACCCAACACGATCAGGGGATAATTCCGGCGCATAAAAACCTTTTTGAAAGGACTAGATTAACTGTCTATAAATGAATCAATTAATTAAGCAAATTAAATGCCAAAAACAATAAGATTCAGGGTTGGTTCGCCATGTGGATGAAAAATGTATGTTTTTTGGCGAAAAATTACTATGTTATTTTTTAATCGGTTAAGGGAATAAAGTATGAGAAGAATACAAGCCGGAGGGTTGGTGCTTTTGTTGCTGTTCGCCTGCGGCGACCACGACGGCAAATCCGGTTTAGCAAAACAGAGTCCACTGTATCGATTTGCGACAGGGTTGGCTGGTAAAATGCCATCTCTGGACCCGCAGCGGAACCAGGCCCTGGCGACCTGCCGCTTTTTTACCATCCGGGTGGACTCTTTTCTCCTGGAAGCTCATAACGAACTGGGCAAAGGGCTGTTTTCCTGGGCCGGCATGGATACGGCC
>JAKJDB010000683.1 GCA_022706175.1 Candidatus Zhuqueibacterota bacterium
AAGCAATAGCCGCCGATATCGTGCATGATCGCGGCCAGCTGGTGATAGGGCGTCTGCAGTCCGGTCACATTGGAGCAGGCGGTGAAGGAACCGATCTTGAGCGGTCGATGGCGGTATTTGCGCACGATCTCAGCCAGCTGATTCACATCCACCAGCCCGTCTTTATCCGGCGGTGCCACCACCACCTCGGCGATGGTCTCCAGCCAGGTCGTCTGATTGGAATGATGCTCCATGTGGGTGAGAAACACCACCGGCTTGTACTCTTTCGGCAGGCGCAGATACGGGGCGAGCTGTTCCGGCACCTTGAGTCCCAAAAGCCGTTGAAACTTGTTGACCACCGAAGTCATGCCCGAACCCATGGTCAAAATCACATCCGCAGGATCGGCATGCACATGCTCCTTGATGATTTTGTGCGCCGCGTGGTAGGACTGGGTCATGGTGCCGCCGGTAACGCTGGATTCCGAGTGGGTGTTGCCCACCAGGGGACCGAACAGGCTGATCATCTTTTTTTCGATCGGGGCGTACAACCGGCCGCTGGCGGTCCAGTCCGCATACACCAGCCTCTGTTCGCCATAGGGCGTCGTAAAGCGGTGATCGCAGCCGACGATGTTGTTACGAAACCGGTTGAAATACGTTGGTAGAGAGATCATGGTCGTTATGGCATAGAGTAAGGGGCCAAGCGCGCGCATCGCGCCGCCGTCCACGTGCGGGGTTAAAAACGGCTGAACGCCTCCTGCGGCAGCAGCGGCCGTGCGCCCTTGACGATCAGCGGCTGATTCATCGGGTCGTTCAGCGTGTAGATTTTTTTCTTCCAGCCCCGCATCTCGGAGAATAATTTCATGTTGGCCCCGCCGGGAGAGGCGAACGCCAGCAAAATCTCATCCGCCATGGCGGCGACAAAGCGGTTGCGCTGCAGCGCCAGAGTACGGTTGGTGCGCCGTATCCCATCATCGAACGGAGACAACAGCAGCAAACGGCCCTGCACCATGGGCTCGCGCCATTCAGGCTTTAATCGCACGCCGGTCAGCGTTCTGGCCGGACAGACGATGGTCGACATGGCGCTTCTCAGCAGACGGTTGAGAAACTCTTGCTCCACCGGCGATTGAAAGCCGCCCAGCAGCGTCACCGGCCGCTGACTGAGGATCTGCGCCAGATCATACATCTTGGCCAGCACGCTGCCCGGACAGCGCTGGGAACAGAAAAAAGCGATTTTTCGGTTGTGCAGAAATTCGACGTTGCCCCAGGCCTGGATGTCCACAGGCGCTTTTTCACCCAAAAATTTTGCCACATCGGGCTTTTCCAGAAGCGACAGTCGACGGATGGATTCGGCCTTCATGGTTCATCTCTCCCTATGGCTGGAAACAGAGCAACAGTCCATTGCCCAGCCGTTATGGATCGAGCGGAAAACCGCCCTTAGGCTGGAAAGGCGACAGGAGATATCCATTTATGGATAAGTTAAGCCGGAAAAGAGAATAAATGCAAGGAATATTTCCTCCATCGCCGGCTCTGCGGCAGGGAAACAGCAGGAGGCCTGCGGAGGCAGAATAAAAAAACCGGTTGCCTTTTAATCACAGGCAACCGGCACTTTTATACCAGGGAATATAGAAAAGGCTCGTTATTTCTTGCGCTCTCCGGCATGACTGTCGAGTATGAACAGCACATGTCCTTTGGCGCCTGACATTCTGATCTTGACCAGCCAGTTTTCCATGTTGGCTTCCTCTTCGACCTGTTCATTGACGAACCAATCGAGAAAAATCTGGCTTGCATGATCTTTTTCTTTGACGGCCAAATCCACCAACGAGTTGATGCTCTTGGTGATGAACTGCTCATGCGCCAGGGTAAGGGTAAATATCTCCTCAAGATCCTTGAACGTCGTCTGAGGTTTGTCTATCTTCTCCAGAACCACGCGTCCACCGCGCTCGTTCACGTGCTTGTAAATCTTCATCGCATGGCCCCACTCTTCCTGGGCCTGTATTTCAAAAAATTTGCCAAAACCATCAAGATGCTGCTCACTCAAATGGGCGGCCATGGCCAGATACAAGTAGCTCGAGTACATTTCCTTGTTGATCTGTTCGTTCAGCGCTTTTTCCATGGTTTTTGATAACATGGCTTACTCCTTCTGGTTGATTAAAGTTGTATCAACTATCGTACTCTTTTTCTCTTTTGTATTAACAAAAAAATGGCTGAAAAATTCCTTAATAACTTTGTTACAGCAATAAAGCCATTCCTTGCACAAACAAGACCTTAAGCACTAATGCCAGCGGGTAGACCGCAGCGTAAGCGATCTGTGGTGCATCGCACTCGGTCATGGAATCCACCGTAGCCAGGCCCGGGGTGCTGGTCATGCCTCCGGTCAAGGCGCCGAGAAGGCTGAGAAAATTGATGCGGACCAGTTTGTCGGTCAGCCAGATGGCCAGTACCATGGGAATCCAAGTGATCA
>JAKJDB010000036.1 GCA_022706175.1 Candidatus Zhuqueibacterota bacterium
TTTGGCATACATGCGAATGGCTTCGCTGGAATTGATGGCGGCGGAACACACATAGCCCGCCTTTTTCAGCAGCTTGACGATGTTGTTGCGCCAGGTCGCGTTGTCCTCCACCACCAGGACGCTGTTCCGCTTGGGATTCAACTTTTCCATTCACTTCCTCGCTTGATTGAGTGACCCTGCTCCACTGGGAAGCAAAGAGTGACCGTTGTGCCTTTCCCCTGGCTGCTGGTAAATCCGATCGTGCCCCCATGCGCCTGAGCGATGGCATAGCTGATGGTCAGTCCGAGGCCCGAATGATCGCCTTGCTTGGTGGAGAAAAAGGGCTCACAGGCCTGTTCCATCTCTGTGTCGCTCATGCCGCAGCCCTGGTCGCTCACCGCGACCAGCACAAAGCCGCCGGACTGCGACCGCTCTGCCGAGAGCCTCACCAAACCTCCTTTTGGCATGGCCTCGGCCGCATTGCGCAGCACGTGACTGAAACACTGCTCCAGCGTCGCCTCGTGGCCGCGAATCCTCAGCCCCTCGGCAGCGGGCAGCCCTTCAAACCGGATGCCTTGGCGCGCAAAGAGCATGGCCGTCAGGTCAGCCGCTTTTTCCAGAACGAGCGGCACATCGACCAGCTTGTTGTGCAGCCGCCGGTCTATGATCAATCCGTCCAGTTCCTGAGTAAGCTGTACCAGCCGCTGCGCCCGGTCATGCAGGCTTTTCAGCTCTCGGCCCAAGTCGCTGCTGTTTGTATCCTGCGCCGCCTGCTGCAGGCGGCTGGACAGGTCTAAGAGCGGCTGACCCAGTCTGTAGATGAAACGGCGGGCTAGAACATCCAACTGCTCGATGCGTGCGGTCAAATCCGCTTGCCGCGTCTGCTCTTTTTCAACAGACACATCCTGCAGAGTGACGGTCATACCGACCACCTTGCGCCGGCGCACCGCCGGCGCCAGTTCCATACGCACCCAGCACTTTTCCGTGCCAGGGCGATCAAAAAAGCGGTCGCGGGATAGCGTCTTGCCCGCGCCGACGACGGCCGCGATGATGGAGGCCAAGTCGCTGCCGCACAAAGCGGACAACTGCGGTTCCAAAGAACCGCCTGTTGCCGGCATCGAACCGTACCAGCGCTGGAGCCAATCGCCGCGTGACTCCCGCAAGCAGAGATCGAGATCTACCACAACATGTTGCAGAAAATAGGACATGACGTCTCAGGATAGATTTTAATTCCGCGCGGCTTTATCGCTGCACCGGCGAACAAGCCGTCGGCCGGCTGAACCACGGTGAATCAGGCAGCGCATCATGGCGCGCCGGCAGCGTCACCCGGACCTCGGTGCCGACCCCGGGCTCGCTATTGATCTGAATGAGCCCCTGATGGGCCTGAATGACGCGGTAGGCGATCGCCAATCCCAGACCGTCCTCTTTGCGCGACTTGGTGGTAAAAAAAGCGTCAAAGATAT
The DNA here is from genome assembly GCA_022706175.1 of Candidatus Zhuqueibacterota bacterium. The sequence continues at coordinate 1,443 of JAKJDB010000036.1, forward strand.
GGGGCATCACCTCCGGCGCAATGCCGCTGCCGTCATCAACCACGCGGACCTGATACCGGTCCAGCTCGGCATCATAGCGAACCGTGACGGTTACATGTCCCTGCTCGTCCACCGCATCCAGCGCGTTCATCAAAATCGCGGAAAAGGCGTCGAGCAGGCCGGCGCGGTTGCCATAATAATCCGGAAGTTCATCGGGAATTTCGAAAATAACCGGCGGTTTTTTGGTTACGCAGAGGATGTCCGCCAGATCATAGGCTGAGTGCAAAAGCTCAGGCCATGCGATAGGAATGACGCCTGAAGGATAATCGATGATCACTCTTTCCACCCGCTGCAAAAGCTTGAGCACCTCGTTCTGCTGCAGCAGTAAACGGTCGATCGTCTCCTGGCGGGATGGCTTGTCGGACAGATACTGCAAATCAGAGATCAGATGGAACAACGGCAGCAGGACGTTGCGCAGTTCATGGGAAAAGCTGTCCACCAGCCGTTGCTGCGCCTCCTGTTTGGCGGCCACCAGAAGATTGATCGGCCACTCTTTTAACGAGGGCGATGGAATGCCGGCGTTGTGCACAGTCGGCTTTTTAGCGCAAGCACGATTTTCCGCCCCTCCGGGCTCATCCCCCTGCACAGAGTCGTCTGCACCCATGCTCGTAAAAGCCAGCGGGATCTCTTCGGCCGGTTCGCCGGCCTCTCTGCAGGCTTGGTTCTGTAAAAACCGCAGCGCCTGTTCATACCCTTCGGTTCTGGGCGCATGGCTGAAAAGTATCACCGCGCCAGCCACCTGACCAAGCCGATGAATCGGTTGAACAGCTGCCAGAACATCCGGCTGCTTGTGTGAAGAGGCGGAAACAGGAAGCAGGCGGCGCCACTCCCGGCCGCTCTGCAGCACCAGACGTGCCGCTTGCGCCAGACCACAGCTCTGCAGCGACTGTATTTGTTCAAGGCCGGTTTCACAGACCGATTCTGCATCTTCTCCGGTAAAAACCGATTGCTGGGCGTTCGCCCAGACGATCCGGCTGTCGCGATCGATCAACAAAAGACCAAAGGGGCTGGTTTCGAACCAGACACAGGTCGCCTTATCGAACCAAGTGGAAAGCACAGCGTGCGTATTCATCACACCTCAGGCAAAAAAAATTTCGTCACGCCGATGCCAAGATGCTGAAATGAGGGGTTGGGTGGGAACGATCTCAAACGAGTGTTGGTTATACCTTCACGCCTGCTGCCTGCAGGCAATGATCTTGCTTTTTTAATATAATTGATTTGTCCAAAAAATGCAACAAATAATATTTTATTTACCAAATTTCTTTAAATTTTCTTGATAAATGGGGCATACTTGTCACAATTTAACGACACCCAATTTGACAGCAATTATTATTGATTATTAATTATATTTCAGTTAACTTTATTCACGATTTTGAACACTATAGGGATTGTAACAGTGACGCCTCCCATGAGAACCTGTTGCGGCTGCCGTCGTATCAAGACGGCAGCAGAACTGCAACGCATCACTCTGCAGCCTTGCGGCGAATTGCAGTTGGACGGCAGGCATAAAGCAGCCGGCCGAGGTGTTTACCTGTGCCCGAATGCACAATGTCTGCAATCGGCGCTGCGCCATAAAGCCCTGACGCGGGCGTTCGGCGTCGATCTGCCCCACCCTGTGCTGGAAGAATTCAGTCGACGATTTCTCGAACGATGGGGAAAAACGCATGTCAGCGAGTGAACGCGAAGCCAGGAAACAGATCGAGTGGGTGATCGCCCATTTGGAAAAACATTTTGGCGAGCCGGTCTGGCCCGGGCGCCGGGATTTTCTCGAGATCCTGATCGGCACCATTCTTTCGCAGAACACCAACGATAAAAATTCAGAAGCGGCTTTTCTCAAGCTGCGGGCCTCATTCAAGGATTGGCAGGCCATCCTGGTCAGTCCCACTGCGCGCATCGCCGCAGCCATACGCTCCGCCGGCCTGGCCAATCAAAAAGCGGAACGGATAAAAAAAATTCTTACCTGGGTGAATAAAACCTGGGGCACGTTTGATCTCAATTTTTTATGCGCCATGGATCCTCAGCAGATCAGCGACCTGTTTCAGCAGCAAAAGGGCATTGGCGTAAAAACCATCAGCGTTACGCGCATGTTCGCCTGCGGTCACGATGTGTTTCCCGTGGACACGCATGTGCATCGGCTCTGCGGAAGACTGGGGCTGGTTCCTACCGGGACCACGGCGGAAAAGACTTTTGCCCTCATGGCGCCGCGCATCCCCCGCGGCAAAGGTTATTCTTTCCACGTCAATCTGATTCAGTTGGGCCGGCAGATCTGTCAAGCGCGCAAACCCGCGTGCCTCCGGTGTCCGCTGCAGAAAAAATGTCCGTCCGCACCAACACCGTGATCAGGATCAAAGAGCAGCGACTGTCGCTTTGCTCTTGCCGGAAAAAATGTTTTCAACATCGTCGTTCTCCTGAAAACTTTTACTCCATTCCGCTTTCAGAAACCGAAAAAAGGAATTCTATGAAATCCGAACCCCAAAGCATACGTTCCATCACCTCGGCCCAGGGCGACGACGGCGCCACCGCTTTTATCGGCGGCAAGCGGGTCGCCAAATCCGGTGTGCGCGCACATGCTTGCGGTGATGTGGATGAGGCATCGGCCTGGATCGGATTGGTTCGCAGCAGAACAGCCCCGTCGAGGCTCAGCCGCTCGCTGCTGCGCATTCAGAACCATCTCTATCTGATCAACTGCGAGCTCGCTATTAATCAAAGCCGCAAACGGGCCAAGACCTATCTCACCCGGAATCACCTCTCCTGGCTGAACCAAGCCAGCCGCAAGACAGAGGCCCATCTGCACTTGCCGCACCAATTCATCATCTATGGCGAGACCGAATCCTCGGCTTTTTTGGATGTGGCGCGGGCGGTGGTACGCAGAGCGGAGCGGAACGTTGCGGCCCTGCACCAGGCTGAACCGTTCTCCAATCAAAACATACTCCCCTATCTCAATCGGCTGTCAGACTATCTCTACCTGCTGGCCAGGGAACAGGAAACGCGACTGGGCGTGTCGTCGCGTCGCGCTGAACGAAACGCGTGAATCCTGTTTTTTGAGCATAATGTGCTTGCAAAAAATGTAAAAAATTATTATTATTAATGAAGTTGTGTCGTTTTCACTTTAATTCCGTTGCAGCCAGTCCCAAGTGAACCATTGCCCGAGCAGCGGCGTTACAATCATAATCAACGGATAATCCGAGAATCGTTTTACATAGAGTGGATCATGCGAAAAAAAATTTCAGCGCTTATTATGCTCGTCGCCGTCTGCGGTTTTGCCCAGGCTCCCAATCAAGCCGCAGAGAAAGCCTTTCTGGTGGCTAAGGGGATGTATCACGACAAGCTCTACGATCTGGCCGCCGGGCAGTTTCAGCAATTTCTACAGCAGTATGGATCCAGCCCTTACGCCGGCGAGGCGCAGTTTTTATTGGCAGAGAGCTATCTCAACATCCGCGATTACACTCAGGCGATCGCCGCCTATCGTCAAGTCATCAGCCGTTACCCTTCGCTGCGCCTGCTGGATCAGGCGGAGTTTCGCATCTGTGAAGCGTTGGTCAACTCGGGAAAATTTGCAGAAGCAAAAACCGGTCTCTTTCAATTCATGCAGAAATATCCCAACAGCGCCCTCTATGCGAACGCCCGTTACTGGTATGGCGAGGCGCTCTACCGGGAGGGGAATCGCGACGCGGCGCTGGCCTATTTCACCAAAGTGACCAGGGAGCATCCTGACAGCCCGCTGACCGACTATGCCTGGTATTCCTCCGCGTTCATCTATGAGGAAAAGCAGCAGTGGGATCAGGCCATCGAGGCCTATGAACAGATCACCACGCGCTTCCGCACCAGTCCGCTGGCCGAGCAATCCGCCTTTCGCCTGGGATTGGCCCATTATGGAAAAAAAGAGTATGACGTTGCGATTCAAAAATTGTCCGCCGCCATCGGCCGCTATCCGGACAGCCGCTGGCGCGGCGAGGCGCAGTACTTCATCGGCGAAGCCTTTTATAAAAAGGGGGAGTTGGATAAGGCGATCACTGCCTTTCAGGCCATCTCCGGTTTGCCGACCAACCCGTACAGCGACGACGCCCAGTACCGGCTGAGCTGGGTGTATGTGGATCAGAAGGAGAATGAAAAGGCGATCGCCTCGTTTCTCGCCACCGCTGTGATCAGCCCGGACAGCGCGCTGGCGGCCTCGGCCTTGTTTCAAGCCGGTCTGCGGCAAAAAGCATCCGGACAAAAAACAGCGGCGGTGGAAACGTTTGAAAGGGTCCTCGCGCGCTTTCCGCACAGCGAGGATGCCGCCAATGCAACCTTTGAGATCGCCTCTGCCCGTTTTGCCGACAAAGAGTATCGTCAGGCGCGCACGCTGTACACCGCCATCCGCGATAAATTTCCCCACGCGCAAGTCAGCGGCGATGCAGCGGTGATGATCGGCGAATGTTTTCTTGGCGAGGGCCTCATCGATGACGCCAACCAGGCGTTCCGCCGTGCGGCTAATGAATACGACCAGAAGGAAGTCAAAGCGCGCGCCATTTTCAAACTGGCCTGGTCGCGGTTTCAGAACAAGCAGTACGACCTGGCCCTGCAGAATCTCAACGATGTGTTGCGCGCTTACCCGGACAGCGATGTGGCGGCCGACGCCCAGTTCTGGCAAGGGGAGACCTATTTCAAACTGGGGCGATACGATGAAGCGCAAACCGCCTATCAAAAGCTGTTGTCAGGCTATCCCCAATCTTCCCGCCTTGCCGAGGCGTGGTACGGTCTGGGTTACAGCCGGCTCAAAGTCGGCCGTTTCAGCGATGCCGCCCAGTCCTTTGACCGCGTCGTGGACCTGGCCAAGGACAAGTCTCTCAAAATCGACGCCTGGATGCGGCAGGGAGACGCTTATTACAATGCCAAGGCTTTCACCCAGGCCATCGCGGTGTATGACAAGGTTCTGGCGCTGGCCGAGGACAAAGCGGTGCAGGCCGAGGCGCGTTACCAGACCGCATTGTGTCATTGGCGCAACGGCGATCTGACCGCCAGCCAGCCGATCTTTGTCCAGGTCTACACCCAGTACCCCTCCTCCCCTTTTGCCGCCGACGCCATGTACATGAGCGGCCGTGCGCTGTTTCGCGCCAACCGTTTTGACGAGGCCATCGCCGAATTTAAAAAGCTGATCACCCAGTCGCCCGGCGACGCGCTGGCCGATGATGCCAGCTATGCGATCGCCGACAGCTATTACAACCTCGGCCAGTATGATCTGGCCATCAACCAGTATAAAAAAATGATGGCCGACTATCCCAACAGCGAATTGACCGCCGACGCGGTCACCGGCATTCAATGGTCGCTGCTGCAAAAGGGCGAAGCCGGCCAGGCGGCTGCCGCGGTCAAGCAATATGTCAGCCGGCTGCCGGATAAAAACAAGGCGGCCGAGCTCACCGCCCGTCAGGCTGAATTACTATTCAACAACGGTCAGTATGCGGACGCTGCAGCGGCGTTCCAATCCGTCCTGTCCGAGTATCCCGACACCCCCAGCGCCGCCGGCGCCTATTACCGGATCGGACAGTGTCAGGAGAAACTGCAGGACCGGGCTGCTGCGATGAACAGCTATAGCCGGCAATGGCAGACCTATCCCAAGGCCACCGCCAGCGCCGATGCGCTGCTGGCCATGGGCGAGGCAGCCTATGAACAGCGTGAATACGCTCAGGCCGTGGAGCATCTGCAGACGCTGCTTAACGCGTTTCCCCAGTATGAAAAACGTGCGGCTGCCGAATACCAGGTCGGCATGAGTTATCTGAACAGCGGCGATCCCGCCAAAGCGCAGAGCTATTTTGAAAGTCTGTCCAAAACCAACACCGAGGAAGCCTCGCGGGCCCGGGCGCTGCTGGGTCTGGCGCGGGTTCATTTTCAGCAGAACCGCGACGAAGAGGCCAAGACCAGCCTGCAACAAACCCTGGAGATCGCGGACAAAAGCGTCGGCGCAGAGGCGCTCATCCTGCTGGGCGATACCCATCGCCGGCAAAATCAGCTCTCAGAGGCCATTGTCGCCTACTTGAAAGTGAAATATCTCTATCCCGGTGAAAGCGCATGGATCGCTGCCGGGCTTTTTCAGGCCGGCCAATGCTATGAAGAGCAGAACAAGATCGGCGATGCCAGACGGTGTTACCAGACCATCCTCAATGAATATCCTGCGGAGAAAGCCTACGTCAGCCGTGCTCAGGCCAGGCTGCAGGCGCTGGTGGGACGATAATCCGCATAACGGAAACCGGTGCAGGCCGCGGACCGATACAGCGGCCATGGATCAGTTGATAGAAGGAAGTGAATGAAAAAACTTTTTCTCCCCTGGCTCTTGCTCGCCCTGCCCGTGTGGGCGCAAGAGCGGCTGACGCCGCCGCCTACGCAAATCCTGCTGCCGTCGGACACGACGTTGACCGCGGGCCGCACGGCAGAAAAATTGGAAGCGGACAGCTCGCAGATTCAGCTGCCGGATGTAGTGGTCATGGGCCAGAACAAGAGTCTCCGTCAGGTGGACCAGAAAAAAGTCGGCAAAGGCGAAGGACCGCGGCTGTTGCAGCCGAGTGAAGCTTATGGGCCGCTTTCCAGCTGGCTGCGCCGATCCAATGAAAAACAGGGCATCGAAGAGTCCCCTTTTCGTCTGCAAAAAACCTGGCTGGTGCTGCAGGCCGGCAGCTATTCCACAGTGGAAACACGGCTGGGACACTGGCATAAATTGCGCAACGGCCAGGTTCATGGGTACGGCTGGTATGATCACAGCAACGGGCAATACAACCACAGCGGTTATCAGCAGGGTGGCATGGCGGGCAAATGGGAGTATCAGCCTTCTGCCATAGTCAAAACCCAGGTGCAGGCGAGGTACGATCGTTTCGGCCGCGAGCTGCATGGCGCCGCCTATCATCAAACCGAACGAAACGGCGGCCGCGGCGGCGTAGACCTGCAGGTGTCGGTGGATCCCCGTCCGCTCACCAGCCTGCGGGCCAATCTGGAGATTGAAGGCATCAGCCTGAACAGCGATACCGCCGGCGTCCGTCTGGACGAATCCGATGATTTTTCCTACAATCTGGCCCTCAGCGGCCAGCAGATCTGGTCGCAATGGCAGCTGAGCCTGCATGGCCGTGTTCTGCGCGAAAACTATGACGCCATGCGCGACAGCACCTCAGACCTGGCCACGCTCAGCGAAGTGGGCGTCGAGGCGCTCTATCCCTTCTCGCGCCAGATACAGGTCTCCTTTGGATTGGGCTTTCAGGCCATGAGCGCAGACTCTGCGTTCAACCATCAGGAGCTGGCGCCCTTTGGCCGCATCCGTTACAGCCCCAACGACCGTTTTGGCCTAGCGCTTTACGTCCACAGCGGCCTGCAATACCAATCCTTCATGCAACGCCATCAGGAAAATCCCTATCTCTCCCACCGGTTCCGTATGACGCCGGAAGAGAGCCGCTTCACTCTACGCCTGGAAAGCGAAGTGCTGCTGGTACAAGGAACCCATCTTTCGCTGATGCTGGGCAAAAACTGGATGGATCGGCTGCTCTACTGGCAGAGCGAAACCTCCTCCGGTCTGTTTACCCTGGATTCCGGCTCGGGATCGCTGTCGGAAATCCATCTGGGCATCACCAGCTCGTTGAGCCGCAATAGCACCATGGCGTTTCAGGCAGCGGCGTATGGCGATCGATTGGACCAGAAGGCGGACAGCAGCGGGACTCTGCATGTGCCCTATCGTCCTGCCTGGCAGCTCAAGGTGCAGGGACGGCAGCTCCTCGGCCACCGTTGGACAATGACCGCCGAGGCTGAATACTGGGGCGAGCGTTATCCGCAAGCGCAAAGCGGGCAACGGCTGCCGGACTTTGCCCTGGTGCGTGCAGGAGTGGAAAAAGAGATCAGCCGCACCATCACCCTCGGGCTCACCCTGCAGAACATAGCGGACAGCCGCTATGTGTTCTGGGAGCGGTATCCTGAAACAGGCTTTAGCCTGCATGGCGGTCTGCGGGCGCAATTCTAGAACAACGCCCCTTTCACGGCAGGCAACGACGGCGGAATAGATGTGAAGGACTCATTACTCAAGGAGGTTTTAGCATGTCGTTAATGGAATTCATCTTCAAGGGCGGCATCATGATGCTTCCCATCATCATCTGCTCGATCCTGGCCATCGGCGCTTTTATCGAACGATTCATGGCCTTGCGCAAGATCAACACCAATTCGCGCACCTTTATTCTGCAGATCAAGAATCTCATCTACCGGAAAAAAGTGGAAGAGGCGGTGCTGCTGTGCAAAGAGACGCCGGGACCGGTGGCGGCCATCACCCTGGCCTCCTTGCTAAAACGAGACAAGCCGCGCGAAGAGATGAAAGAAGCGATCGAGAGCGCGGGCAAGACCGCCATCTACAAATTGGAAAAAAATCTCGGCATCCTCGGCAACGTGGCGGCCATCGCGCCCATGTTCGGTTTTCTCGGCACGGTCACCGGTATGATCAAGGCCTTTATGCAGATTCAGATGCGCGGCGGCGCTGTGGACGCCAGCGTTCTGGCCGGCGGCATCTGGGAAGCGCTGATCACGACCGCGGCTGGACTGATCGTGGGCATCCCGGCCTTATTGGCCCATAACTATATCGCCGGCAAAGTCGAACAGCATGTGTTTGAAATGCAGGAAAACTCGGTCGATCTGTTGGACGTCATGTTGGACAAGGAGGCCGGCGTTGAACTTTGAAAGAAAAAATAAACGCATCATCGGCTTCGTGGCCATCAGTCTCTCGGACATCGTGCTGCTGCTGCTGATTTATTTTTTGCTGACCTCCACCTATGTGATGCAGCCGGGCATCAAAGTCAAATTGCCCAAAGCGGCCTCCGGCGTTCAGGAGGAGAGCGACAAAATCTATATCAGCGTCACCAGAAACGAACAGCTCTATCTGTTCGATCAGCCGGTGGGCCTGGCCGATCTGAGCAGCCGGCTGCGGCCGATGCTGCAGACAGCGCCGGAGAAAACCGTGGTGATCCGTGCGGATAAAGATATCTCCCTGGAGGCCACCATCAGGGTGATCGACACCGCCAAACTGGCCGGCGCGGAAAAATTTCTCATCGCCACGGAAAAAGGATTGTAGAGGACGGCTATGACGGGCTATCAATTTTTATATGATGAGCAGCGGCGACCGTTCCTGATCTCTGTGGGACTGCATGCGCTGTTCTTTTTGCTGGCGCTGTTCTGGCAGATCGGATTCAATTTCAATCCGGCTGAATTCATCGAAGTGAGCCTCTCCGGCGGCGCCATCGGGGCTCCGCAGCCCATGGCGATCCAGGAACAGCGGCCTTCCGCCTCCTCTCGGCGTCCTGAGGCTGCGCGCCTCGATAAACCTCTCGTCCGCCAGCTTGCTCAACCCTCTCGGACCACGACGCCGCCGAGCGCCAAGATCAGCCAGCCGGCCACCCATCCGGTGGTACCACCGAAACGGCGCATGCTGGAAGAGGAGGAACCGCAGCTCAGCAGCCGGGCTGAAGGCAAACTTACTCCGGAGCCGGCTGAAGTGAATCCCAGCGCCAAACTGGACGCAGCTCCGGCCGCCAGCCAGCCGGGCTTGTCCTCCACCACCTCCTCCAACGCGACCAGCGTCTATGACCGCGAACCGGGCCTCAGCGCCGCGAGCGGCAACAGGACCGACGGCGCCGAAAGCGCCCCGGTGGGCGGCGGCCAGCCTTTTGCCATCGAAGGCGATGCGGCGCAACGGACCATTCTGCATCAGGTGATCCCCGAGTATCCCAGCGGCCTGCAGAAAGAAGAGGTCCTCAAGATCCGCTTTACGCTGCTCGCCGATGGCCGCATCGGGCTGATGATCCCCATGCGCAAAGGAGATCCGACTCTGGAAAAGATCACCCTGGATGCCTTGCGGCAGTGGCGGTTTAATGCCCTGCCGGCCTCGGCAGAACAAAAGAACGTAACCGGCATCATCACTTTTCGCTATGAACTGCAGTAGCGCAGCGACCGGTATGGATTTACTTCGCTTGACCACAACGCGTTCATAGCCCCAGGTAA
>JAKJDB010000684.1 GCA_022706175.1 Candidatus Zhuqueibacterota bacterium
CGTTTGTCGCGGGCTGTGTCGCCAATATCCAACCCATCAAAGGGTTCGAATATCTCATCCAGGCCATTCTTCATCTCATCCATCAGGGCCTGAACATTCATCTGCTGCTGATCGGCGGGATTGAAAACCGTATGGACAGCGCCGAAGGGTATTATAAAAGTCTGGTCGATCTGGTGCGCACCGATGGGCAGAAAGGGCGCATCCATTTTCTCGGCGTCCGCTCCGATGTCGACGACCTCATGTCCCTGCTCGATGTGTTCATTTTGCCGTCGCTCAGTGAAGGCTTTTCCAACGCAATTCTGGAGGCCATGGCGGCCGGCGTTCCGGTCATTGCGACCACGGTCGGAGGAAACGGCGAGGCGGTGATCCCCGAAGAGACCGGGTTGCTGGTGGCTCCTGCGGATCGTGACGCGATAGCAGCCGCGGTGCAGCGGCTGTATCACTCTCCATCTCTGGCCGCGGCCATGGGAACCCGCGGCCGTCAACGCATCCTGGAACGGTTCAGCGTGAGGCGGATGGTGCAATCCATGGAATCGCTCTACAAAAGTTCTATCCGGTCGCGACGCTGAGGAGGGCAAGTTTCAGCGCCCGGCCATGCGGCCGGCTGTTTGTCAAGCGTTTGAGGAGTGGGTATGTTTGAATTTGGTCTGGGTTTAACCAGTCTTTTAACTCCGGTGCTTTATGTCTCGGCCCTGGCTGCTATTATTCTTACGGTGACCTATCGCCTGGAAATCGGCGCCTATTTTCTCGCCTTTTTCTTTCCTCTGCAAAATGTACTCGACTACGTAAACGACTTTCCCTTCGGTTCCGATATCAATGATCTCCTGCTCCTCGCCATGCTCGTCAAATGGATGATCCGAAAACGGGAACCGGACGAGCCCTTTTTCGAGCCGACCTCTCTCCATCTTCCCATGGCTCTTTTGCTCATCTGGACCCTTCTGGCGCTCTTCCGTGGTTCTGAATATCTCGGCTATGGAATGCCGACCAGCCTCGGCAACCCATTGCTGGTCGCGTGGAAAAACTATTGGATGCCGGCCTTGTTTTTTCTGATCGTGATCAACAACCTTAAAAGCCCGCGGCAGCTGCAGCTGCTGTTTCTGATGACGACGCTGGCGATGCTGATGCTGGACCGAAATTTTTATACGGTTTTGAACCAGCACGAGGTTGAACATTACAGCGACGCCTTAAAAGATAAATTCATCGGCGGCGGCATCGCATTGAGCGGCAATTCGCTGGCGGTGTTTCTGGCGCAGAACGCGATCATTTTTGTCGCCCTTTTCCTGTATGATACCAACAAGATACGCAAAGCGGTTTTTCTCTTTACCGCCGGGCTCAGCTATTACTGCGTCATGTTTTTATTCTCCCGCGGCGGTTATCTGGGGGCCGTGGCCAGCGTGTTCTTTCTTGGGCTGATCAAAGAGCGAAAACTTTTACTGGTTCTCGCGGTTTTGGTTGTTTTCTACCAGGCCCTGTTGCCCCAGGCGGTCATCGAGCGCATCGAGATGACCCGGACCGAGACCGGATTCGATAAAACCGCCCAAGAGCGGCTCGGCATGTGGGAACAGGCGAAAGAGATGATCGGTGAGAGCCCGGTGCTGGGCTGGGGATTCTCCATCACCCCTTTTATCGAAGTCAGGGCCGGATGGCAGTTCGGCGATCGGTATTGGGGAAGCTTTCACAACAGCTTTATTCAGACTACGGTTGAACAGGGGTTCGTCGGGCTGCTCCTGGTGCTTTGGATCTATTTCTCCGGGATGTGGCTGGGCTGGAGGCTGTACAAAGTGGCCGAAGACCCTTTGGCGAAAGGCCTCGGCCTCGGTTTTACGGCAAGCGTTATGGGCCTGCTGGCCGGCAACCTTAACGGCAGCTATTGGCATTTTTACACGGTGGCCTCGTACTTTTGGATCTATCTCGCCATCGTTTTGCGCCAGATAAAAATCGCCGAAAGCCCGACCCCGGTTACGATCGATGGGCACGCGAGGAAGGAACCGTCGGGCGAACTGGTTGAGCAGTCCTATTGATAAGCGGAGGACGTGTGCACCCTTTTATCACGGTCATCATGCCGATTCGTAACGAAGAGGCCTATATCGGCCAAGCGCTGGATTCCATCCGCGAACAGGATTATCCGGCCGAGCGCTATGAAGTGCTGATCGTGGACGGTATGTCGGACGATCGGACGCGGGAAATCGTTACGGAAAAAATGCGCGGTCTGGCGCATGCACGCCTGCTGGACAATCCGCATCGCATCGTTCCATACGCTTTGAACCTGGGACTGGCGAACAGCCGGGGCGAGGTCATTCTGCGCGTCGACGGGCATGTGGTGCTCGAACGAAATTATTTCTCGCTCTGCATCGCCTATCTGCAGAGTCAGCCCGACGCTGCCTGCGTCGGAGGCGTTATTGTTTCGGTCAACACAACCTTTACCGGCGAAGCCATCGC
>JAKJDB010000037.1 GCA_022706175.1 Candidatus Zhuqueibacterota bacterium
CGGCCCCGGCACCGGCTTGGTGACCGTGGACCTGATGGACCCGAAAGAGATCCGCGACGGCCATCGCTATGTGCTCACCTTTGATGATTCGACGCAGGACAAGACGGTGTTCAACATGTATGACCGTGATTTGGTGGAGCGGGATACCCTGCAGTTGAAACGGCGCTGGAGGTATACGCGCTGGGAAAATGTGAACGGGGCGCCCAGGCCGGTGGATTCCGTGCGCGTGGTGGACGTCAACCTGGCCCACGGTCACCTGATCGCCGGTTCACTGACCGTTACCAACCGCCAGAATACGGCGTTCATCGAGGACCGGGATTATGCCGTCTCCTATAGCGAAGGACGGGTTACGGTTTTGGACACCATGGTGATGCGGCCGAACGGCGACTATGTCTTTCACTATAACCGCCAGCTGATCAGTTCCAGCCCCTATCTGGACGGCAGCGATCGCAACCCCTACGAGCACGGGCTCAAGATCGCGGTCAAGAACGACAGCCTGCTGGCGGACAACCGGCGCAGCCGGTTCATCGCCGGCCGCTGCAACTATCAGAGCATCGTGGAAAAGTACCCAAACAGCGGCGTCGCCTATCCGGCTGATTACCGCATCGAGATATCGGATAAATTCCAGCAGAAATCCGTCAACGGCAAAGCGGCCAAATTCCGCGTCTACAATATCACGGAAAAAACCTATGTGCCGTTCGTGTTTTTCGACGTCAACAACGATTCTACCATTGGGGATCAGGACAAGGTGGTACCGACTACGCTGATCAACGGCAAGACCACCGGCACCTGGCAAGTGCGTTTCTTTTTCCATGCGGATTCCATCATCTATCGCAACGGAGTTCCGGTGGATACCGTCGCGGTTCCGCCCATTGCCCCCAAAGCCGGCGATGTCTATTTCATTGCGGTGCGCAAGCCCTTCAGCCGGCGCGATGTCTTTACCTTCCAGACCATGGCCTCGACGGTTCGGGTGGAAAAGGTGAGATCCGCGCTGAGCTCCATCGCTGTGGTGTCCAATCCCTACATCAGCGCGTCCGAGTTTGAACGCCAGCCCCGCACCCAGGCCGGCGGCCGCGGCGATCGGATTCTCTATTTCATCCATCTTCCGGCGACGTGCACCATTCGCATTTACACCGTGTCCGGTGATCATGTGATCACTCTGGAACATCAGGCTGGCCTGGAAGACGGCTCGCAGTCATGGGATCTGCTCAACAAAGATCGCATGGACATCGCCTACGGCATCTACCTGTATCATGTGGACGCTCCCGGCATCGGCGAATACGTGGGCAAGTTTGCGGTGATCAAATAACCTAAAGCACTTATCCTACAAGGATGATTAAAATCTATGAAAACGAGAGTCTTTCTATTCATAGCCTTCCTGTTCACCGGCAGCGCCCTGTTCGCCGTGTCCAAGACCGGAACCACGGCCGCCCAGTTTCTCAAGATCGGCGTCGGCAGCCGCGCTGCCGCCATGGGCAGCGCCTATGTGGCCGTGGCCAATGACGCTTCCGCCATCTACTGGAATCCGGCCGGCTTGGCCCGCTTGACCGCTCACGAAGCCCTTCTGGCGCACAGTGAGTGGCTGGCGGATATCAACTATGATTTCGGCGGCGTGGTGATCCGAATGGGGAATATGGGCCTGATCGCCGCCAGCCTGACCATACTGTCCATGGATGAGATGATGGTGCGGACGGAAACAGAGCCCGAAGGCACAGGCGAATATTTCGGCGCCTCGGATGCCTGCGCAACCATCACCTACAGCCGCAGCCTCACCGACCGGTTTTCCATCGGCATGAATTTTAAATATATCCGCCAGGGCATCTACCATATGAACGCCAACGGCTTTGCCTTTGACGTGGGCACGCTGTTCACCACGCAGTTTCACGGCATGCGCATCGGCATGAATATCGCCAATTTCGGCACCAAGATGCGTATGGCCGGCAAAGATTCGAAAATTTTTGTCGACATCAACCCCGAGGCCAGCGGCAGCAATTCCACACTGCCGGCCCATCTGGAAACCCAAAGCTGGCCGCTGCCGCTGCTGTTTCGCGTCGGCGTGGCCATCGATCCGATCCAGCTCCGCCGCCATCGCATGACCGTTGCGGTCGACGCGCTGCATCCGAACGACAACAGCGAACGGGTGAACGCCGGCATCGAGTACAGCTTTCGCGAACTGGTGGCGTTGCGCGCCGGTTACCAGTCGGCCTGGGGCTTGGACGCCGAGGATGGCTTGACCTTTGGCGGCGGCCTGCGCTATCACTTACCAGGCGCCATGGCCTTCAAGCTCGATTATGCCTATGCAGAGTGGGGCAGGCTGGCCAATGCGCAACGGCTGTCGTTGGGCATTGAATTTTAACCCGGGCCTTTACTTTACCAACCTGTTTTCTTTGTACTGGAAACCGGATCGTTCAGGTCCAACCTATTCCAGATGAATGCATTTTGATTGCCGGCGCAAGCCGACTCTTGCCGGACATTATGCTCTGAGGTTGTTTTTGCATTCTTTTTTCATCATCAGGAGGAGTGAACTAGATGCGGATGATCAAATGCGCGATCTTTATATTGCTGCCTGCCGTGCTCTGGGCCGGCACCACGGGAAAAATCGCCGGCAGGGTGATCGATCAGAACAGCCGCGCTGGACTGCCCGGCGTTAACATTCTGCTGGAAGGCACCACCCTGGGCGCAGCCACGGATATCAACGGCGACTATGCCATTCTGAATATCCCGCCCGGCGTGTACAACGTGGTGGCCAAGATGCTCGGTTATCAGAGCCTGCGGCAAACCGGCGTCAAGGTCACCATCGACCTGACCACTCCGCTGAACTTTCAACTCTCCTCCACGGTTCTGGACATTAATGAAACCGTGACCGTGGTGGCGGAGCGGCCGCTGGTGCGCAAGGACGTCACCTCCAGCCATGCGGTAGTGGCCACTGAGGACATCAAACAGCTGCCGGTGGAAAATTTTAACCAGGTGTTGACGTTGCAGGCCGGCGTTGTGCAGGGAAGCGGCGGCGAGCTGCATATCCGCGGAGGCCGATCGGGCGAGGTGCGTTACATGGTCGACGGCATCAGCGTCACTGATCCGTACAGCTCGGGTATGGCGCTGAGCGTGGAGAACGAGGCCATTCAGGAGATGGAGTTTGTCAGCGGAACGTTCAACGCCGAATACGGGCAGGCCATGTCCGGCATTGTCAACATCGTCACCAAAGAGGGCGGGAAAAAATTGACCGGAGAGGTGGTGGGCTATCTCGGCGATTACCTCAGCACCGACACCGATCTCTATGACCACATCGACGACGTGACCCCTCTATCCAATAAGGATGTGCGCGCCAATATCAGCGGACCGGTGCCGTTCACCCGGGACAAGGTAAGCTTTTTCCTCTCCGGTCGCGCCCTGGATCAGGAGGGCTTTCTCTACGGCCAGAACCGCTTCACCATCGCGGATTCGAACGATTTCAGTCAGACGGCCGCCAACTGGCAGGAATCCGGCGACGGATCGATTGTGGCGATGAACCCGTACCGCAAATTCTCCGGGCAGTGGAAATTCGCCTACAATGTGGCGGACAATATCAAAATCACGCTCGGCGGCCTGGCCGATTGGTCGCGCAGCCAGAGCTACAGCCATAAATGGAAATACACGCCGTCCGGTCGGCCCACCAGCTGGGGCTCTGGATTCAACAACGTGTTCACTCTGACGCACACCCTGTCGCCGAAAACGTTTTATGCTTTCCGCTATTCCAACTTTTACAACTATGGCCAGTCCTATGTATTTAAGGATCCGTTGGATTCACGCTATGTCAGCTCGGACCGGCTCAATGCCAGCAGCGGGTACCGCTTCTATGCCGGCGGCGTCAACCTGGGCCATTATGAGCGCTACACTCTGACTCATATCGCCAAGTTTGAAATCATCAGCCAAGTCAGTAAAATTCATCAGCTCAAGGCGGGCATGGAATTTGAAAAGGACAAGCTGTTCGGCGACAGCTTTACCATTCAGATCGATCAATCCACCGATTGGAAACCGAAAATTCCGGATATCGCCTTGACCGCGCATGACCGCTACGTGCGACGGCCCCGCCAGCTCTCCGGTTTTTTGCAGGACAAGATCGAACTGCGCGACATGATCGTCAATGTCGGCCTTCGTTTCGAATATTTCGATCCCAACTCGCAGCTTCCCACAGACCAGGCTGATCCTTCTTTGTGGGTGCCCAACCGGTATAGATCGGTGTGGGCTATTCAGGGGCAGGATACTATGCTGGTCAAGATGCCCTATCGGCTTGATCCGAACACCGGCGAAAGGACCTATATCGATCCCAATACCGGCAAGCCTATGAACGGCGTCATTCCTGAAGGCCATTTGGCGACCACCATCGGCGGCGACCGGGTGCGTTTGAAGGGCCCGGCGACCATCATCGATCCGGATACCGGCGAACCGCTGCAGGGGTCCGGTAACGCCGCCTGGTTCAAAAAATCATCGGCCAAATATCAGATCAGTCCGCGCGTGGGCATCGCCTTTCCCATCACCGAACGCGGCGTCATTCATTTCTCCTACGGTCATTTTCTCCAGATTCCGGCGTACAGCTATCTGTATTCCAACCCCGATTTCGAAGTGGTCTCCGGGCTCAGCACCATCATGGGCAACGCCAACCTGGAGCCGCAGCGCACGGTGGGTTATGAGATCGGCCTGCAGCAACAGTTGACCGAAGATCTGGGTCTCAATGTGACGGGATTTTACAAGGACGTGCGCAATCTGCTGGGCACGCAGATCATCGAGACCTACGCCGCCGGCGACCGTTATGCCTTGTACACCAACCGCGATTACGGCAATATCCGCGGCATCACCTTGACTCTGGATAAGCGCTATTCCGGTCTGTTGTCGGCCAAATTGGATTACACCTATTCCGTCTCAGAAGGCAACGCCTCGGATCCGGAAGCCACGTTTTACGACACCTCCAACGACATAGAGCCGGAGAAGCAGTTGGTCGCCCTGGATTGGGATCAGCGCCATACGGTGAACGGCTCGGTGAACCTCGGCGTGCCCAATAATTGGAATATCAGTTTTATCGCTCAATTGGGATCCGGCTTGCCCTATACTCCGGAGTATCGCGGCACGCGGACGGCGTTTGAAAACGCCGGCCGCAAGCCCTATCAGCTCAATATCGATATGCGGGCGCACAAGATGTTTGCGATCTCCGGCATGCGCTTCGGCGTCTATCTGGTGGTGTATAATCTGTTCGACCGGCGCAACGAGGATTATGTGTACAGCGACACCGGCCGCGCCACCTATTCATTGATCCCCATGTATACGCCGGAGTCCATTGGTCCCAACACGTTGTCCGAATATCTGCGACGACCGGATTATTATTCATCGCCGCGTGAAATCAAGCTCGGCCTTTCAGTCGGTTTTTAAGTGGATTGAACCTTCGCAAGGTTAGGCTGGTTACGTCAGGAGGAGGTTTCAGTGAAAAGAACTCTGTGCTGCCTTTTATTTTTTCTTATTACCGCAAACAGTCGGGCTGCCTCGGGGGGCTATGCCGATCAGGGCGGCAGACTTAACAAAAGCACCGCCCACGCCGACCGCAAGGAGGGCACTCTGGACGGGAACCGGATCAGTACGCTGTTTTACAACTATGGTTCTATCGGCGATTGGACCAACCGACGCGTCGAGTCGGGCGTCTATCCCAAAGGCGCCAACGGCCACAGCTACTTTGCCGAGTTCACTCCGGTCATCGGCGCTGAAGTGGTGGACCGGCTCAACCAGCGCCGGCACATTTTCAGCGACGGCGCCTCGTCCAGCGGCGTGGCCGATGGCCGGCCCACCGGCGGCTTTTACGCCTTTGAACCGCTGCCCGGCTATGCCGACGAAAATCAGCCCTATATCGCCATCAGCGATGCTCTGGACGACAATCAGGACGGCAAACCGGACAGCTGGCCCTGGCGCTGGCCGGATAAAAAGAATTGGTATGATCCGGCCACAGGCATTCCTTACTGGAACGGCCAGTACGGCGCTTTTATCCGCGCTGATCAGGAGACCTATTACCGGATGAACGATTACTATAACGACGAATTCAAGTTTTTGCCCTCCAAAACCGACAGCACCATCCGCGGCCTGGGACTGGAGATCGCCGTGCGCGGCTATCAATGGGCCCACCCGGCGGCAGAGGATCTCATCATCTGGACCTATTGGGTGACCAACAACAGCACGACGGATTACGCCAAGATGGTGTTCGGCATGTACGGCGACGCGGATGTGGGCGATGACGGCGATCAAAAGGACGATGACGCCTATTTCAACAAAACCGAAGATATCGTCTATCAGTGGGACCACGACAACAAAGGCGCCTGGGGCGGTCCGCCGGCCTATTTCGGCTTCCGTTATCTGGAATCCCCCGGCGATCCGTTGAACGGCAAGGATGACGACGAGGACGGCCTGGTCGATGAATCCCAGGCCGACGGCATCGACAATGACGGCGATTGGAATCCAACCCTGGACGACGTCGGACTGGACGGCCTGGCGCCGGGCATGAGCGGCTATCCGGGTCCGGATTCGGACGGCAGTGAGGGCAACGGCAGACCGGATGCGGATTACGTCCTGGGGGTGGCAGAGCCCAATTTCGAGATGAGCGACAACAGCGAATCCGACCAGCTGGGATTAACCAGTTTTACCGCCGCCGCCTATCCCGGCATCGTCATGGACAACGATGAAAGCGTCTGGCTGCAAACCATTCCGGGCAATTTCAGCGAGATCGGTCAAACCGTGGATCTCACCTTTCTCTATGCCACGGCCTATTTTCAGATGCCGCCGCTGGGCGATCCCAACAACCAGCGCAAGTTCGCCATCGCGCTGGTTATGGGCGAGGATTACGATGATCTGTTGCGCAATGCAAAAACGATGCAAAAGATCTATGACGCGGATTATAATTTCGCCAAACCCCCGGAAAAACCCACGGTCACGGCGGTGGCCGGCGATCATCAGGTCACCCTGTATTGGGATAAACGGGCTGAAGAACTTACCCGCGATCCCATCTATGGCAAGGATTTTGAAGGGTACATGATCTTCCGCAGCACCGATGCCGGCTTTACCGAGAGCTATGTGATCACCAATGCCTATGGCAACAAGATCTTTGACAAGCCGATCGCTCAATTCGATAAATTGGACTCGCTCGAAGGACCGCATCCCATCGGTTTGGACGGGCTGCAGTTGAATATGGGCAGCAACACCGGGCTGCGCTACACCTGGACCGATACGTCCGTGCAGAACGGTCAGACCTACTATTATGCGGTCTGTTCCTATGACCAGGGGTATGATGAGGACTTTTACAGCCGCGGCATTTCTGAAATCCCCAACCTGTTGCCGATCACGCCCTCTGTGTGCGCCAAGCGCATCCGCACCAACGTGTTGGGCGAGGTCATTGCCCTGGACATCAACACGGTCAAAGCGGTTCCCAACGCTCCGGCTGCTGGCTATGTGGCGCCGACCATCCTGAGCACGCTGGTCACCAATCCGACCATCCGTCATGCTCAGGGAGCGGGGACCGGGTATATTGAGGTGGCGCCGCTGGATCCGATGAAGATCATCGACCAGACGGAATACAGCATTCTGTTCGATGACACGACCTTCGCCAAAACATCGAATCCGCACACTCTTTTTTCCGTGCTGAACAACACGGTGCAGAAGAAGCGGTTGATCGCCGATACCACGGCCGTCGCTCTGGGCCATACCCATCTGTATCGCCCGTCGGTCCTGGTGAAGGACGCAGCGACCGGTGCGGTTATGCAAAACGGCGTTGATTACATCATCCGCGAGGAGATCGGCGCCATCGCCGCAGTGCCCGGCGGCGCCATGCAGAGCGGAGCCGCCTATGAGATCAGCTATCAGTATTTTCCTGTGTATGCCAGCCCCTATATCGCCGGCGAGGAGATGAATCCGTTTTTCGACGGTCACAAGATCGTGGTGGTCGATCATCCCCTGGCGCCGGATACCCTGCGCAACAGCCTGACCCGGGCCGGCTGGTTCCGCGGCAACGCTTTAAAGCAGGCGGCGGAACAATATAAAGTGCCCTATGACGCCGGTCGTGCGGTGTGCAACTATGCCGGCAACATCTCCACCTACATAGCCGGCGGCGTCAAAACGCCGGTGCCTTTTGATTACCATGTGGTGGTGTTCGACCAGACGGTGACCAAGGCGTACAACAACAAGCCGGCGAACTTTTTAGTCTTTAACGCGACCACCGGTGATTCGGTGAAATTTGTTTTTCAGGATGTCAATCCCGCCGGCGTTCTCTCCGATCAGGACATCATCGTTCCTCTGCTCAACATCGGCGGCCGCTACCGGGGCACCTGGCAGGTCAAGTTTTGGGCCCCGGAGGACTCTCTGGTTCTGGACATCACCACCCGCACCTGGGTCGACACGCTGGGCATTCCGCACATCGAACGGGATACCACCGTGGTGGCGACCATCCCACGCGCCATCCATCCCAAGGCCGGCGATGTGTTCAATCTTTCGATCACCAAACCGTTCACCGCCGGCGATCGGTTCACCTTCACCAGCCATGCGCCCTACATCGACCGGCAAAAGGCTGGAAGCGATTCGGCCATGAACCGCATCGCCGTGGTGCCCAATCCGTACGTTGTGACCGCCGCCTGGGAGCCGCAGCATGTGTTCAAATCAGGGCGCGGTGAACGCAAAATCGATTTCATCCATCTGCCGGCTCAATGCACCATTAAAATTTTCACCGTGCGCGGTCATCTGGTGGCCACCATCGAGCACGACAGTCTCATCGACGACGGTTCTGAGTCGTGGAATCTGCTCTCCAAAGACGGCATGGAGATCGCTTACGGTGTGTACATCTATCACGTAGATGCGCCGGGGATCGGCTCCAAAATCGGCAAATTTGGCGTGATCAAGTAGAGGAGACCGAAACCAATGAGAATAAAATTATTCCTTTTTGTCCTGGTCGGCCTGATGGCCGCTGGCGATCTGCGAGCGCAGGCCGTGTCCAAAGTCGGCACCAGCGCAGCGCCGTTCCTGGCCATCGAGGTCGGCGGCCGGGCTCTGGCCATGGGTGGAGCGTTTGTGGCGACAGCGGACGACGCCACGGCGCTGTACTGGAATCCAGCCGGGCTCTCGCGGTTGGGTAAAACCATGGTGACCATGAGCCATACGCAATGGATCGCCGATATCGCGTTTGACCACGCGGGCGTATCCATTCCTCTGTCCTCTGCCGACGCCATCGGACTCGGCGTCACTTCCCTGAGCATGGATGAAATGCAGGTGCGGACGATTTTTTATCCCGAGGGCACAGGGGAGTATTTCGGCTCTTCCGACCTGGCGCTCAGCGGCAGCTACAGCCGCAGCCTCACCGATCGCTTTTCCATCGGCTTTACCGGCAAGTATGTGCAGCAGAAACTGTGGCACATGAGCGCCTCGGCCATGGCGCTGGATGTGGGCGTGCTGTTCACCACCCAGCTGCATGATCTGCGTCTGGGGATGAGCATCTCCAATTTCGGCAGCAAAATGCACCTGCAGGGCATCGACACTCAGGTCAACTATGATGTCAGCCCCACGACCGCCGGCAACAACGACAAGATCATCGCCCATCTGCAGACCGATAACTGGTCCATGCCGCTGATTTTCCGCGTCGGCGCCGCGTTGGACGTGATCAACCGCGCCCGTCATCGCCTCACCTGCGCCGTGGATGCCGTCCATCCCAGCGACAACGCGGAATATGTGAACGTCGGCGCTGAATATGCGCTGTACAACAGCATCTTTGTCCGCGCCGGCTACAAATCCCTTTTCCTCCAGGACAGCGAGGAGGGGGTGACCCTGGGCGGCGGTCTGGCCTATCGAATGCTGTCGACCGTAAACCTGCGCATCGATTACGCGTATCTGGATTTCGGCATTTTAAACGCCGTGCACCGTTTTTCGTTGGGATTCGATTTCTAGCGGTTTTCCTGCTTGACGTTTTTGCCGCACGCCGCAGCCCGGCCGGGTTTCACCGCCCGGCCGCTGAGGGTCTCGTTGCCGGGTTGTGTTTTCAGGCGGCCGTAGGGGCGGCGCAACGCCCGCCAGAGCCTGCGACGGCACAACGGCAGGCAGGACAGCGGTTCACCCTTTCGTCCTTAACGCCCGCCGCGCAAAATCAGCCCTTGCTTTTATCCGGGCAGAAAACTATATTTTACCTTGAAGCTGGGCTGATTGAAAAGCCATTCATTCTCTCACTCTCCCGTACAGGAGCGGTTATGCTGAAAAGTTTTTTACCCAAAGAGTACAGTTTTTATGATTTTTTCGAGAAACATGCGCGATTGACCACCGAGGTGTGCCTGCAACTGCAGACCCTGACCGCTGACGGCCAGGGGATACCGCGCCATGTGGCGCGCATCCACGAGCTGGAGCATCAGGCGGACGATGTCACCCATGAGTGCATCGACGCGCTGCATCGGACGTTTATCACCCCCATCGAGCGCACCGACATCCTGCAGCTGATCAAGCAGCTGGACGACATTCTGGATTCCATCGACGCCGCCAGTTCCCGTATCGAGCTGTACGGCATCACTCACATGCGTTCGGAGGCGCGCGAGTTAGCGGACGTGCTCGTAACCTCCATGGCGGAGATCACCGGCGCCCTGGTCGCCATGCGCGATCTAAAAAACATTCAAAAAATCAACACCCACTGCATCGCCATTCACGATCTGGAGAGCAAGGGCGACACCATCCTGCGTTCTGCGCTGATCCGGCTGTTTCAGGAGGATCAACCCATTTTGATCATTAAATGGAAAGAGATCTTTGAACGTTTGGAAAAAGCCGTTGATCGCTGCGAAAACGTGGCTAACATTATCGAAGGCGTTGTCATCTCCTCTTCCTGATCGGAGCGGCTCCAACCTTCTCTCCGCCTCTCTTCGGTGTGCACTAAAAACGCTCTGAAGAGACCGGCGGCTGCCTGACTTTTAATCTGAGAAAAACTGATGAGCTCTTCTTTGCTGGTAGTGTATTTTACAATTGCGCTCGCTCTTGTCTTTGATGTGATCAACGGATTCCACGATGCCGCCAATTCCATCGCCACCGTGGTGTCCACCAGAGTGCTGTCGCCGCGCATCGCCGTGCTCTGGGCCGCGTTTTTTAATTTTGCCGCCATGTTCATCTTTATGCCGCGGGTGGCGGATACGGTCTCCAAAATCGTGCGCATCCAGGTGGGCGATCCCGCGTTTATCTATGTGGTCTTGGCCGGCCTGCTGGGCGCCATCACCTGGGACCTGTTGACCTGGTGGTGGGGATTGCCCACCAGCTCCTCCCATGCCCTGATCGGCGGTTTCGCCGGCGCCGGCATCGCCTACCAGGGGGTGAGCAGCATTCGCTGGGAGAAGATGGTCGCCATCCTGCAGTTCATACCCCTGGCCCCGATGATCGGCATGGCTTCGGGCTTTTCCTTCATGTTGCTGATCTATTGGGTGTTCCGCAAATATCGTCCCAGTGAAGTGGATA
>JAKJDB010000685.1 GCA_022706175.1 Candidatus Zhuqueibacterota bacterium
GGGTGGTGTACCGATCGATGGTCGGTTTATAGAATGGATAATAGGTCTCAAAACCGCCTCCGCTGTACGACAGCCGGTCCTCTTCGCTCCAACTGCTGGTGGAGTTGCCCTGAGTTACGGAGCGCACTTCGCTGTAGATGCTGTTCAGGGTCAATTTCATGTTGCTGCCGAGCTCATTGACGATTTTAAGCGATCCCAATCGTTCATCGTAATGGGTCCGTGATTGGGGATAAGAGAAGGGATGGTATTCGTATTTGCCGCCCAGCATGAAATTGGCGCGCCAGGGGACCAGCGGCACTCGGCTGCTCAGCGTGGCGTCCACATTATGACCGTTGCGATGGCCGTATTCGATGGGCCGGTGAAGCCACTTCCATAATTCAAAGGCCTCTTCGGCGGTCAGATCGTTGTTCGGATCTTTATCGTTGAGCAGATTTTCAGAAAACTTGTTCCATCCGATCCAGGTCTTTTTAATGCCCTCTCGGCCCTCTGCCAGCGTGATCTCTCCTCCCTCATAGGCCATCGGGCCGGCGAGCAGCCGCCACTCCCAGCGGTAATCGGTGTCATAGATGCTGCGGCCCGAGTGCGGTCGGTTGGCAGGATCAAATTGATAGTCGATGGAAAAATGGGTCTGGTCCGATGGATTTTTCGAAACCACGTTGATCATGCCGGAGCGGGATTGGCCGTACTCGGCGTTGAATCCGTTGCGCATGATCTTGATCTCCTGCACCGTGCCGGGCTGTACGGCAATGACCGGTCGGTTGAATTTGCGGTCGGTCATGCTCATGCCGTCCAGCAGAAAACCGACCTCCCGCGTTTCGCCGGCACGAATCTGAATCTCCCCTTCGATGATATTGCCGCTGACCCCTGACTGCAAACCGAGGATGTCCTCCACTCGGTTGGCAAAGGGTGTGTTCTGATACTGCTCAGCGGAAACATAGTTCTCCGTGGCAGCCACATCCAGCTGCAGCAGGTCTTTGGTCGCAGTCACCACCACTTCGCCGCCCTCCAGCACCGTCTGGGTCAGAGCAAAGTCAACCATGGTGGTGCGATCCACACTCACTTGGACCCGCTGCTGAGTAGAGGGCGTGTAGCCGAGCATCGACGCGGTGAGCGAATAAACGCCGGGGGGGATGTTGAGGATGATGTACTCGCCGCTGATCGAGGTGGCGGCGCCGAACTCGCTCCGCATAGCTGTAGTTCGGTTCTCCTGCCAGATGTGGGTGATCACCACATTTACTCCAGGCAACTGCTCACCGGTCCTGGCGTCTTTAACGACACCACGAATTTTTCCGGTGGTGCCGGCTGATGCCATTACGGCATAAAGCAGGAGCCCTATCAGGGTGTAACGTGCTTTCATGCACTTCACTCCTTACCATAGAGTCAGTCGCCCTGCACTGAGGGTTGATGCAGGATTACAGGATTGCGTTTATCGTTTCTATTGCCTGGTTGAAAAAGTGTGAAGCAGAGAGTGTCACAGCTTATCCGAACGACAGCGATGTAGACTTGAGCGTCATCCATATCATTACGAAATTGGCTGTTTAATGCAAAATGGTAAATCGGGGTCGTAAAAGATCGCTAAAGGAACAGCACATACAGGCAATTTGCCGGCGTATTATTGCTTAACTTAATATAGAAATTATATTTAAAATATCAAGAAAAAATGTGAAAATTTATGATCTTTTCCGGTTGATGGAGAGAAATTCTTCGCACATGGCCTGTATGGCCTCCGGGCGATGGCCTGCGCCCTGCGGATCCGAATACCAGCGCGGAATAAAACCGCCGCCGGGACGGCTCAGATGCCTGATCATGGAATGGCAATAGCTGCGAATTTCCTCCAGGCTGCCTTTGGCCATGGTGGCCTGAATATCCACCGGCGAAAAGAAGGTGATCCTGCCGCCGAACCGGTTGCCTAAAAGTTCCAGCCCCATGTTCTCCTGCTGGTCCATATGGATGACGGTGAGGCCGATGTCGATCAGATCGTCAAGGATATCGACGATGTACCCGCAGCTGTGCATAAAGGTCAACAGGCCGGCCTTACGGCAGGCTTGAAAGATGCGCCGGTAGGCCGGCTTCCAGATCTCACGCCATTTGTCCGGCGAGATCATCAGCCGGTTCTGCAGCCCCCAGTCGTCGGTGATGATAAAGCCGTCTGCGTCGGCCGCTGCATAGATCTCTATGGCGGTCAGGTTCATCTCCACCAGCAGGTCGATCAACCGGCGCAATTCCTGCGGATGTTCATAGATGTCCACCCAGGTGTTTTCCAGGCCGCGGATAAAGTGCACCCGTTCATAGATCGAGATGCCGGAACTGAGAACAAAGCGATCGCCGGCCTGCGCGCGGCTCTCTTTGACGGAGGTCCAGCGCTGCGGATCGAGAATGTCCGGTATACGCAGGTTGGCGAACTCTTTCCAGTCGTCGAGCGGCGGTCGTTTCACCTC
>JAKJDB010000038.1 GCA_022706175.1 Candidatus Zhuqueibacterota bacterium
ATCATTTTTATTCCCGGAATTATGGGTTCGCCGCTCTATGACGACATCAATTCCGATAATCATTTACTTAATAACCCGCTGTCCTTATTTAACGAGCGGATTTGGATAGATCCTTACAGACCGGATAATATATTTCAGCAGGGATATCTGTTAGCCCTGCGATTAGACGAGTCGGGGGAAAACCCATTCGCGCAATACAATCATATCAAGGTGGCTCCGCTGCGCGGGGATGGCGGCAATACGCTGATTGATAATTTGGAGAAAAAGCCGTTGGATAGTTATAAAGGCTTTTTCGATTATTTTACACGCGCAGAGAGGGGATACGTCCTCGATCAAACCGAGTTATTGCACCCTCCATCAGACATCAATCTGTTTTGCTATTCCTATGATTGGAGAAAAAGCGTTGCCTGGAGTGGAAGGAATTTATCCGCTTATATCGATTCCGTCTTGAAATGGACGGAGTCGAATAAGGTAAATATTGTCGCCCACAGTATGGGCGGGTTGGTGGCGAAAAGTTGTGTGAAAAATTCCAATACGGAACGTATCAACAAGTTGATCTTTATCGGCACGCCCCATCTCGGCGCACCTAAAATTTACTACACCATGTTGACCGGTGATGTGGAGTTCGGCCTGGTCGACAAGTTTATTTCCAATGAGACCATAAAAATAATTACCAGGAATATGCCGTCAACGTACCAGCTTTTTCCATCGAAAGAGTATTTTGATACCTCGATCAACAACGGTAGATTGTATTCGAGTCTATATGCTTATTCTTTAAGTAAGGTCTACCGCTTCCGCGAACCGCAACAAAGTGAAGATTTGGGCTATTTCGAGGCTCTCAAGTTTTTTAAGGAATTGCGGGGTATTACCGACAATCTCTTTAATGCTGATTTGTTGGATTTATTCAACAGCACACAGGAGGATCTCCGTAAAGTCAATTTTGGCAACATCAGCGTTTATAATATCGTCGGGTTCGGTACTGCGACGATAGGACACATAGGCGTTTTCTTTAATCTTTTTAATATAAGAGATGATCATTGGCCGATCTATTCTGTGGATGGCGATGGAACCGTTCCATTGAAAAGCGCAGAAACCATCAACGGCCAGACCTATCCGGCGCAGCAGTCCTATTATGTGCCGGACTGCGAACATACAGAGCTGGCCTCGGATGCAAAGGTCACGCAGATTATCGAAAAAATATTGAAAGAACCCGCCATCGTGCAGCCATATCCTCTGCCGGCCAATCATACCTATTCAAATTTGGATGTCTGGCAATCCATTCTCGCTTGTCCGGTGATTGCCCACGTGCATGATGACCTGGGTCGGCATACCGGCCCCACCTCGGACAGTACTTTTGCAGAGGAAATCCCCGGCAGCCGTTACATTCCGGCTAATCTGGCTGATCCGGAATCGAAAAAAATATTCTTATTGCCGACAGGAGGATCTTATAATTTTGAAATCATTTCACAGGACACAACCGGCCTTTTTGACTTTAATGTGTTAGAAATCATCAACGGGGAAGTGACGGCAACGTTAACCTTTGACAGCATTAAAATCGTGCCGACATCACGGGCTTATTGTCGACTGACCGCCCTTTCCCCGCAGCTGGTCATCAACATGGATGCGGATGGGAATGGAAGTATCGATACCACCATTTATTCGCGCGGCAATCATCCGACCTCCGTCAAGGCCAACTCTGCAAGCCAAATCATTACCGATTATTCGATCCATCAGAATTATCCTAATCCTTTCAACCACTCGACGATCATCAAATTTGACCTACCTGAAGCCGAACATGTGAGGATTGTCGTCTTTAACAGCAGCGGTCAGCAGATGGTAACACTTGTCGATCAACGAATGACGGCAGGAAATCACGAGGTGCTGTTTGATGGCAGCGAACTCGCCTCCGGCGTGTATTTTTACCGCATCACAGCAGGTTCTTTTACTCAAACGAGAAAGGTGGCTCTCGTCAAGTAAGCAACCGATTATATTTGATAACGACGCGGTTACACGCGCTTCAGCTTGTTTCCACAGGGAGAACCGCCGTGAGCGTGGCGCCTCGGCCCGGTTCACTCCGCAGCGAAAAGCGCCCTCCGTGCAGTCGAACCCGTTCTTCCATATTGCGCAAGCCGTGATGGGCGCTGCCGCTCTTCGCCTTGGCCGCGGCCGGATCGAATCCGCAACCGTCGTCCTCGATGGTGAGTGAGACCTGTCCGGCCTGGTTTTCAACATGCATCCGCACCCGTCTGGCTTTCGCGTGCTTGAAAATATTGGTCAGGGCCTCCTGAGCCACGCGAAACAGAACGGTCTCTGCGCTCGTTCCCTTGATCGGATCAAGGCCTTTGGCGCTGAAAGCGACATCGAGGTTCCATTTATCCTGATATTTTTTCAGTTGGTCCTGTAAGGCGACCTCCAGGCCAAAGTCATCGAGAATGGACGGACGCAAATCGTAGCAGATGTTCTGCGCCAGCGTGATCAATTCCTTGATCGTCGCCGCGGCATTGATCAGGGCGGCCGGCGGCCCGCCCTGGCCGGCAAAGCCGTTTACCACCGCGGCCAATTCATACTGCACGGCGGTTAAATGCTGCCCCAGTGAATCATGGATATCCCGCGCGATGCGGCGACGCTCTTTCTCCTGGATATCCGCCATGCGCAAGGACATGTTGCGCAGGTCATCGTACATCGCCACCTGCTCCGTGATATCGATGTTCACGCCCACGAACCCGATCAACTCATCGTCTTCGGTTAGAACCGGACTCAGGGTGGCGATATAGGACAGAGTCCCCCTGGCCCGAACAATCGAAAAGTAGGTCTGCGCCGTGGTCCGGGTCTTCACTACTTTTGCGACCAAATCCTTCAGGCCTTGAGCCGGCCCAGGATCCTTCATCACCTCCTCGATCGTTTGGCCGAAACACGAACCCCACATCTCGTGAAAAGCGGTGTTGGCCTCGCGGTATCGCCCGTTGAGGTCGAGGCTGTAAACCTCATAGCGAATGGCGCTGAACAGCGTGCGATAGCGCGCTTCGCTGATGCGCAATTTTTCTTCCATCCGTTTCCGCTCGGTAATGTCGCGGCACTGGCAGACCGCCCCGATGATGCGGCCGTCCTGTTTATAAATGGGGCTCAGGCGAAATTCCAGAATACCCTGTTTCTCGAAAAGCGACGGCCTCTCCATCGTCACCCGTTCGCCGTTGAACACCCGGTCGTAGGTCGCTTTCCAAAAGGCGCTTTGGTCCGTTCCTTCGGTCGGCCGCAGGCTCGTCGTCTCGGGCGTTTTAGGGTGAACGCCGTAGCTCTGCAGAAGCCGCTGTGCATTGGAATTGATGACCAGCAGCCGGTACTTGCGGTCCACGGACCAGATACAGTCGTCGCTGTTTTCGATCAACGCCTTCAGCCGCGCTTTGAATTTGAGCAAGTGATGGTAGAGAAGGTTGAAAAGGAGGCCGGTGCCAAGGATGATGATGACGGATCGGTGAAATCCATAGGCAGAAGGCATCGCGGCGTACAGCGGTTGGGCAAAGAGGAACCAACCCAGGGCCACAGAGAGCAGCAAGGCGCCGATTCCACCCCATAAACCGCCGATAAACGGCGCTGCAGAGATCACCGGGATGAAGAGCAGCCAGGCCACCGGTTTGATATAGTCCCACAGGATCCATTGGAGCCAACAAGCGGCCAATGGCAACAACCAGGCGACCGCCGGCCGCGTGAAACGATGCCGCAATAGATTCTCTGTTATCATTGTGTGCCTTCCAGCTCAGGAAGCCGGATGGCGGTCAAATCCTGATAAGCGTCCCGGTCCCGGCAAAGATAAAATTTTTCCCACCGCCATATCAGTATAAAATACCCATTCACCCTTGAATTTACAAGTGAAAATTCAAAGGGAGGGGCGGTGTTGGCTGACGCAGTGAAAGGCTATTATTGGAAAAAGGACTTTTAATACCAGAAGGATCACCTGATGCCTGGTTTACTTGGAGATCCGCTGATTGCGGCGGGTTTCGTCGATGATCAGGCGATATCGGCCATTTTCTCTTGGGGACACTAACCTCTCCGCAACCGCTGCGGCAAAGGGGCGTATATCCGAGTCAACATTGCGGAGGCGCACGAAAACCAGTTGTCCTTTTTCTTTGAATCTCTTACATTACCTAACCGAGTGCGGATTTGGGGTACGGCGCTCGGTAAACAAAGGAAAAGAATGGCTATGACACACTCCTCAGAATCGTCCAGACGAGTTTTTCTCTCCACACTGGCCGCAGGCGCCTTGGGCGCGAGCGCCCTGGTTGCAGGCGCCGTGGGTGCAAACAACCTCGCTGCAAGCGCTCTGGACTCATCCCTGCCAGCAGGCGCAGATAAAAGGGCGCAGGGCCCCATGAACGATCCTCCGCCATGCAGCGATGACGCCCATTCGGCAGTCAGCGACAAAAAGTTCGTCCCCGTCATGATCACGCCGTTCACTCTGGATGGCCGTATCGACTACGACGGTCTTTCCCGGCTGACCGATTTTTACCTGGCGGCAGGGGCGAAAGGTTTTTTTGCCAATTGCCAGAGCAGTGAGATGTTTGCGCTGACGGAAGAGGAGAGGTTGTCTATTACCCGCCATGTCGTCCGCCACGTCTCCGGCGCCATGCCCGTGGTGGCCAGCGGCTCCTTTGGCGATTCGTTGGAAGCCAAAGCCGAGTTCGCCGAAAAAATCTACCAGACCGGCATCAGCGCGGTCATCATGATCTCCGGTCATTTTGCCGGAAAAAAAGAGAGCGATCAAGTGCTGATCAGCCGGTTTGAAAAATTCTTTGACCTCACCGGCGCCATTCCGCTGGGAACCTACGAATGCCCGCGGCCCTACAAGCGGATTATCACCCCATCGGTGTTCACCTATTTGCTCTCCACCAAGCGGGTGATCTATCACAAAGACACCACCATCGTTTTCGATAAAGTGAAAGTCAAAATAGACCTTGCCAAAAACAGCCATTTGGAGTTTTATGATGCCTGCACGGCGAACACCATGCGTTCGCTGCAGGCGGGCGCGAAAGGGATGTCCGCGGTCTCGGGAAATTTTTATCCGGAAATTCTCGTGTGGATGTGCAACAACGCCACCCGCCCGGAAAAGCAGGAAGAGGTGCTCTATATACAGGAGCAACTGACCCGGGCCGAGGCCGTGATCGCCAAAGGATACCCGATGAGCTCCAAGTATTTTCTGTACAAGAGAGGGTTGCCGATCGAGCGGATCACCCGGAACAAGAAAATCAAGCTCAAGAAAAAAAACATGCAAGCGCTGGACGCGATGTATCAAACTTTTCTCGGATGGTGCGACCGGCTCGGGATCGAACCGGTCAAGGTGTAGTCGAATCAGGTGCGGATGTGCTATCCGAGATGTATCACTTTTTACATCCCTTGATCGAATCGCTCCTTCGTAAGGACTATTTCGATCTGTCGTGGGAATACACAAGCTTGAGCTGGAATAATAGCTTTTCTGGATGAAGGAAGACTGATAAAGCCAAGAATATAAAATCCCGAGTGAAAGCAAAGGGGGGAATGCACTCTTTTTTAGCCAAGCGAGGTGCGCCTGCCCGCCTGCGTGGACAAGTATTGGGCTGAGCTCCACCTTTTCCGCCGAGGCAATGCTAGCTGTTGCACACATGATAATTCGAAGCGATGGTTGATCATGTCCATGATCAACCGGGGTGGAAATCGACAAGATGGCCGCTGTGAGGTTCTTCTGCAGCCGATTCGCTTACAGGCTATCTCGGCAAAAGTCCAGCAATCTAAGGCCCCATGGTTCTCATCTCGATAAATAAGAAAATCGTCCGATCACACTTCTCTCCGTCGTTTTGTCATCGAGGATGAAAATATCGTACTGGTCGCCTTTGGCCTGCACGCGCAGGACAATGTGTCCGGAGGTCGATGTATAGTGCTCTTCGGCCAAGCTGCCCAGAAAGGTCCGGTTGGCCGGATGGAGAAAATTCGTGAAAAGGTCCCGTTCGCCTGAATAGACAAAGCGGCTGGTAATGCGCCGCAGCACCTCCTCGCCCGGATGCCGAACGGTCCAGCTTTGTCCGATCCAAACGCGCGGTTGCAGGGTTCTGACGAAATATTCATTCTGGGAATCGCGGTTGCCGTGATGGTTCAGCGTGGCGACGTCCACCCGGCCGATGACCGGCGCGGCATGGGATTCCATGCTGAAAAAATCAGCCTCGCCGGTATGACCGATGCCGGGAATGTCGCCGCCGGTGTAGAAATCGAATTTTCCGTAAGAAATTCTGATGCCGCAGGATAGGTTGTTTTCATCGATCATCTCTCCTTTTTTGAATTTTCTGACGGCCACAGTGGTGTCGTAGATGTCGGCCACGTCCCCGTTGGCGAAAAGATTTTTTATGGTGAAATCCGCATACTCTCTGCTTTTGGTTAATTGAAGTTGACTGACCGATCCCACGCGGAATTTTTCGTAAACCAGTCCGTTGGTTTTCTTTTGGTATTCGATGAATTTCCAATAGTCTGCAAACTGTCCCAATCCCCTCATACTGTCGGACTGCGGTTCTTTCGCCGCTTGCCTGAAATCAAGCGGATGATCATAGCCGCGATCGATCAGCTTTCGTATCGCAACGATGGAGCCCAGTTCTGTAATGCCGAATAATTTATACTTGCCCTCTGAATGCATGTGCCGGGCCTCTCTTGCTGAGCCCATGTGATCGCCGTGATAATGGGTGATGAGCGCGTAATCCAATGCGGCTTTTTGGCCGTCAGGATGAAATTGCTGAATGTAATCCGCCACCCACTGCGCCGCGGATTTGGAGCTGTCCGGAACCGCGGGGGATCCTCTGCCATCGTTGTTCGACGGCAACTCGCCCACGTCAACCAGAAGGGTGGTGCCGTCCGGCATCACATAGAACGCCGAATTGCCCCTGCCGGTGCTGATGAAATGAATGTCGAGAAAGCCTTTTTCCCAACGCGGCAGATGGGTTTGTCCCATAGCCAATGTTTGCAGAAAAAGAGTGAAGAGAAAATATTTGATAAATTTCATGACTGTCCTCCTGGTAGAGATCGATGTGAAGGCGTTTATGTAGGGCTAATGCAGCCGAAGAGCCCGCTTGAAAACGGCAGGGATGGGACAAGATCTTTAAGCAAAAAAGATGATTTAAATCTGAGAAAAGGATCTGCTGTGACAGCCGTGAAGGAATTTATAGAAATCCCACCTTCAAGTCAAGCAGGATAATCAGTTGCGATCGGCCGACGGCAGATAATGTGCAAGCGCGATAGCCTGCAAAGACCGTTTTAACCGCGTCCGCATGCCGGAACCTCTGACGACCATGTTTTTTCCTCGAATGGCTCCTTCGCCACATCGCTGCCGGCTTGATATCGATGCCGGAAATTTGCTTGTTTTTCACTGTCCGCATGGCTAAATTGACGCAAAAGAGAGGGTGCGACAAGGACGGAGTCAGCAGGAGATGGGGTATCGCAAGTCGCCAAGGGCTCGCCAGGCTCTCTTTACCCCATGGGTTCAATTCCTGTACGTTTGAATGTCCCATCCTTGCCTATCCTTCATTACACGGGTCAAATTAAAGATGTCCTTATTGAGGGTGCAACGCCTGCCAAGTCCGTCGACGGGCTTTAGCACTCTCTTCGCATAATGGGAGAGATCCTCTCCTCGCTATGTTCTTCTGTCATCAGATTGACAGGGGTCGAATGAAGATGACCATGTGCACACCCTTGCTGCCAGGGAGCCGGCTGTCGCTTTTCTCTCCTTTTCTTC
Organism: Candidatus Zhuqueibacterota bacterium; assembly: GCA_022706175.1. The sequence goes on from JAKJDB010000038.1 coordinate 7,745, forward strand.
CGGCCTTTCTGTTCTTCGCAGTGGCGCGGTATAGAGGCCGGCAGCAGCGTCAGGTGGTTTTTTTAAAACGCAATGCCAAGATTGCGGCGTTTGATATTCGCAAACACTTCCCTTTTAGCCGCGCAACAAAGACGGCCCGCTCCGGCCGCCTCATCCTGTCCGCCAGGACTCTTCTTCTCAACGCCATTCATCTGCAAAAAAATCCAAGCACCCTTTTTTCTGCCGGCGTGACCCTGCTCCTCAACACCGGCCTGAAGGTCTGCCCGCGCAACCTGTTTTTTTCTCTCCAGTGCAACGCCACTGCTGTTTTAACAAGAAAACGCGGAATCCGTTTTTTGAAAGATAGATTCGATCAGAAAAGGAGGCCTATCATGAAAAAATTGTTATGGATCGCCGCCGGCTTGATCGCCCTGGCCGGTCTGGCCTTTGGCCAGAACTTTGTCGATGTGGCCCCGGGCGACGGTACCCTCTCAGCCGCTCTGGCCGCAGCCAATGACGGAGATGTTCTGCGCCTTATCCCCGGCGCCGAGTACACCGAATCGGTCAACAAGACCATTGCTACGGTGGCTGAAAAGCGCATCGCCGTTGTCGCCGACGGCGACGGCTCACTAAAGCCCGTCGTCAAAATTCTCACCGATCCCGGCGAAGGCACCTGCCAGTTTTTTCAGGTCGGCAACAACGGCTCCCTGCTGCTGATGGGACTCGAACTGGACGGCGCGGTGGACGGCGTCACCAAAGCCTCCTATCTGGCCCGGTGCTATATGGGCGAAGTTGCGCAGCCCGCCACCATGAAAAAAATTCATCTGGAGAACTGCCTGATCAAGAACCTGAAGAGCAACGTGCTTGACGGCGCCGGCACCGCGCTGAAGGGCAATGTGGTCGTCGACACGACTGTTGTCAACAACTGCATCGTCCATGATACCGGCACTTTGGTTCATTACAAATATGTGGGCGCAAAGTACATCCTGGTGAGCCATTCCACCATGCACAACATCACCAGCTATGGCATTCGCCTCAGCGGCTATGACGAGAGCGGCAGCACGGTCTATCCGGTGATGGTCATTGACCACACCACCTGGTACAACATGGGCTTGACCGATATGCGCGAGATTCTACTGACGGAAAAAGCCACGACCGTACCTTTTGACAAGCCGATCTTTATCACCAATTCCATTTTCTCCACTCAGACTTCCTGGGAAACCACCTCCAAGACCGCCATCAACATCAAGACCACTTTAGGCGACGCCATGGCCACCGTCGCCAACATCTGCATGTGGCAGCTGCGACCTAAAATGGCCTGGCTGAACCATACGGTCAGAGACACCATCCGCATGGATCCCGGCTTTGCCGATCCGGCCAACGGCGATTTCACCCTTCCGGCCGGTTCGCCGCTGCTCACCTATGGCAGCGACGGCGGTCCCATCGGCGATAGACGCTGGGCCTTCAACGCTTCAGCGGTCGAGAGGCCGAGCTTTCAGCCGGAAGGGTTTGAGCTGGCGCAAAACTATCCCAATCCCTTCAACCCTGCTACCACCATCTCCTTTGCTCTGCCGGTTGCGCAAACGGTCCGTCTGGCGGTCTATGATGGTCTTGGACGCGAGGTGGCTTTGCTCGCTTCCGGGCTCTATCCTGCAGGCAGCCACCGCATCGAGTTCGCCGCCAAGGGTCTTTCATCAGGTCTCTATGTATACAAGCTGACTGCGGCGGGCCAAAGCCGGACAAAGAAAATGGTGCTGATGCAGTAACTGAAAAGAATGGGCGAACAAGAATGGGCAAACGATTTCCGCTGTTCCTTCTGATTCTTGCGCTGGACATGAAGCGGATGCCTGCCCAGCCTCTCGCCTTTCCCGGCGCCGAGGGGGCCGGCCGCTATACCAGCGGCGGCCGCGGCGGCGCAGTCTATGAGGTGACCAACCTCAACGACAGCGGCCCGGGCTCGCTGCGCGAAGCGGTAAACAAATCGGGAAAACGCACCATCGTCTTCCGCGTCTCCGGCGCCATTCGCCTGCTCACAGATCTCAAGATTTCCAAAGGAGACCTCACCATCGCCGGACAGACCGCTCCGGGCGACGGCATTTGTCTCCGTGATCAGACCACATTCATCGGCGCCAACAATGTCATCATCCGTTTTTTACGCTTTCGTCTCGGCGATTCTTTGAAAACCGAGGATGACGCGATCTGGGGACGCGAAAGAAAAAAGGTTATCATTGATCACTGCTCCGCCAGCTGGAGCGTGGACGAGACCATGTCCATTTACGGCAACGACAGCACTACAGTGCAGTGGTGTCTGCTGGCAGAAAGCCTCTACAAGTCGACTCATCCCAAGGGTGCGCACGGTTACGGCGGCATCTGGGGCGGCACTAACTCGAGCTTTCATCACAACCTCTTTGCCCATCACTCCAGCCGTAATCCCCGCTTCTCCGGCAAAGAGACCCCGAAATGCGTTAATTTCGATTATCGCAATAATGTGATCTATAATTGGGGCGACAACAGCGCCTACGGCGGCGAGGATGGGACCATCAACATGGTGGCCAATTATTACAAATCCGGGCCGGCCACCAAAAGCAGCAAACGCAACCGGATCGTCGAGCCCTCGGCAGAACTTCCCTCTTATCCGCCGGGAAAATGGTATATCCAGGATAACACTGTCGAGGGCTTTCCGCTCATCAGCGCGGATAACTGGGCTGGGGGCGTGCAGGGAAGCTACAGCAATCCGGCGGTGGTCCGCGCCTTTGAGCCTTTTCCCTTTGTCCCCATCGAACAGCACAGCGCCGAGGAGGCCTATGCCCGTGTGCTGCAATACGCCGGTGCGATTCTGCCCAAGCGCGATGCAGTCGATGCGCGAATCATTCAAGATGTGATCACAGGGACCGCGAGTTTTGAAGGTTCCGGGTATGATCCAGGCAATGCTAAAATCACCGGCATCATTGATTCGCAGAGCCAGGTCGGCGGCTGGCCCGAGCTTTTTAGCCTGCCCGCCCCAGCCGACAGCGACCACGACGGCATGCCCGACTATTGGGAAAACAGCAACGGCCTCAATCCCGCAGATCCGGAGGACCGCAATCTCCTCACTGCCGATGGTTATACACGGCTCGAACTCTATCTCAACAGCCTGATCGAATCGGCCATGGAGGTGCGGCAAGAACCCACCGCGCAGCCGGCTTGCTTTGAACTCGTACAGAACTACCCCAATCCCTTCAACCAGCAGACGAACATTCTCTTTACCCTGCCGCATGCGGGCGAGGTGGAAGCGACGATTTACACGATCACCGGCAGAGTCGTGCGGCGGATGGCGGGCGGCCGTTTGGCCGCCGGCGTTCATCGCCGGCAGTGGGATGGACGGGATGAAGAAGGCCGTGCCGCAGCCTCGGGTCTTTATTTGTGCCGACTGCGCTTTCAGCAGCAGTACCGGGTGATCAAGCTGCAGCTCTTACGCTGAGCAGCAGGACCGCGGAAGAGCTGCCCGCTCGCACAGGAGCGTTAGAGAAGGAGTAGCTATGGGATTTAAAAGATCGTGGAGCAGGCGGGGGATGGAGGTTATGCTCATTCTCCTGCTGACCCTTGCCGGAGCCCAGGCGCAGACGCGCAGCCGCGTCAGCGGCACGGTCAGAGACGCTGCGACCGGCGAGACTCTGCCCGGAGTCAATGTGGTTATCGACGGGACCAACCTCGGCGCTGTCAGCAATGTCGATGGCCAATATGTCATCATCAACGTCCCGGTGGCAC
>JAKJDB010000686.1 GCA_022706175.1 Candidatus Zhuqueibacterota bacterium
CAGACCATATCGTGTTGGTGGAAGAGCCGAAAATGGAGGCGCTGCCCGCTGAACGCCCGCTGTTGCCGGATGCCGCCACCAGCTTGTATGAGATGGAAAAGGGGATCATCCTGCGCGCTCTGCAGCAGGCCAAGGGCAATCAGACCCGGGCCGCGCGCTCTCTCGGTTTGACCCTTGATACCTTACGGTATCGCATAAAAAAGTATCGCATTCATCTCTGACCGATGGCACGAGGCGGTCAGAAGCAGGCGTTCGCTTCAGCGTTCTTGCCGCTCGTGGCGTCATAGCGTGGCGGGGTTCCAGTACACCCTGCGCGCTTTTTTTTTATTCACGATTTTTTTCGCCGGAACCATCATCTCGACCCTTTCGCATGATCGGACACGCGCATATCGACCCGGTATGGCGCTGGAACAAGACTGAGGGTATCGCCGAAGTGCTGGCCACCTTTCAATCCGCCATCGATCGTTTGCGCGAATTTCCTGAAACGGCGTTCATCGCCAGCTCCGCCCAATTCTATGAATGGGTGCGGCAGACAGATCCCGCTCTCTTTGCGGATATTCAACGCATGGTTCAGGCGGGCCGGTGGAATCTGGTCGGCGGTTGGTGGGTGGAGGCGGACGTCAACATTCCAAACGGCGAATCCCTGGTCCGCCAGGGGCTGTACGGCCAGCGGTTTTTTCAGCGCCATTTCGGCCGCAAGGCCCGATGCGGTTTTTCTCCCGACACCTTTGGCCATCCGCACACGCTGCCGCAGATCCTGGCCGGCCAGGATCTGCCGGTCTATTTTTTCATGCGACCGGACCCCGTGGAAAAGCCCGGCTTGCCGGGCCTGATCTTTCGCTGGCAAAGCCCCGACGGCACAGAGGTCCTCGCCTTTCGCATTCTGCAATCGTACAATGCGGATGAGAGCGAGCTGGAGCCCCGCCTGGCCGCCTTTGCCGGTTATGATGAGTTGCCCTATCCGGTGTTTTATGGCGTCGGCAATCACGGCGGCGGCCCGACCAGGGCAACGATCAAAAAGATTCAAGAGTTGATGCAAAGCCATGCTGAAATCCGTTTCGCTTCTCTGGACGCCTACTCCACTGAGATCGAACGCTTGCGCCGCGCCTGGCCGCTGGTCATCGATGAGCTGCATAATCACAGCCGCGGCTGCTATTCTGCGCACAGCGGCATCAAGCTGCAAATCCACCATGCTGAAAGCGCTCTGCTGACCGCGGAAAAAATGCAATGGATTCGTGTGCAGGCGTTGCCGGGCGCCCCGGTCCGATTGTTGACTTCGGCCTGGGAAAAGGTGCTGTTCAATCAATTTCACGATATCCTCTGCGGTACCAGCATTGAATCCGCCTATGACGACAGCTGCGCAGAGCTGGCTGCGGCTGAGGACGAAGCGGCAGAGTGCCTGTCTCTCTGCTGCCGCCGGGTGGTACAGAACATCGCGACCGACGCCTTTCCACCGCAGGCTTCTCCCTTTGTGCTGTTCAATCCCCACGCCTGCCCCGTTCATGAATGGGTGGAAGTAGAGATGCAGCGGCCTCTGCGCACAGAGCGGCCCACTCTGCTCGACTCCGCCGGCGCCGAGATCCCCTATCAGGTGATCCCCACGGCAGCGGTGCATGTTCCTGATCGAATCCGTCTGCTCTTTCGCGCCTCGCTGCCCTCCATGGGCTACGCCGGTTATGCCGTGGATTTCAACCGCGCTGCCGCAGCGCCGCCTGCGGGCGTCTCCTACGCCGACGGCGTTCTGCAAAACGACATCCTGGCCGTCACTTTTAATCCATCGACGGGATTCATCGAGTCCCTCTATGACAAAATTTGGGGCCGAGAATATCTTTCCGGCCCTGCGTCTGCTGCCCTGGTGTTGGAAGACCGTGATGATACCTGGGGTCATGAAACTCTGGCCTACGACCAAGTCATCGGTTGTTTTGAACAGCCGCAGTTAACGGTTTTGGAAAAAGGCCCGCAGCGTTGCCGTTTGCAGATATCCTGGCGCTACGGCGATTCGCGGCTGGTGCAGAGGTTCTCTCTGACGCGGGACAGCCGCCACCTCGATGTCCGGGTCCGCCTTCATTGGGGTGAGGCGCACAAAATGCTCAAGCTCTCCTTTGCCACAGGGATGCGCGACGGCGAGGCCACCTTTTCAACCCCGTTCGGATTCATCACCCGGCCCATGAACGGAGAGGAACAGCCTGGTCAGGGCTGGGTCGATATCAGCAGCCGTGATCACCGGGGCGCCTTTGGCTTCAGCCTGTTGAGCGAGGGTAAATACGGCTATAGTGTTTTGCCCGGAGAGATTCGTTTGACGGTGCTGCACAGCCCCATCTGGTCGCATCATCGCCCTTTGGTCGCTGTGCCGGAAGACGGCTATGAGCCCATGGAGCAGGGAATGCACACATTTCATTACCGCATGATCGCGCATGAGGGGGATTGGCGCAC
>JAKJDB010000687.1 GCA_022706175.1 Candidatus Zhuqueibacterota bacterium
CACCGTGGAAAACGGCGTCTACTATTCCTTCCTGGGCGAAGAGCGAAAAAGCGCGCAGTACAGCCCCAGCTGCTCAGGCCCGGAATTCGGCCAACAGGGTCGGCAGACTTTTCCCTTTCTCGGCGTCCGCATCGGCGACCGGTTATACGGCCTGATCGCTGATTCGCCCGGTATGTGGGAGAATCGCTGTTTCATGGAATTCAACATAGAGGGAAAACGATTCTCTCTATGTAACGGCGACGGTTCCGCGAAACGGACGATCATGATCCCCTTTCACCTGGACGCCACCACGGTCTATCGCGCCGGCTTTGACGGCTGGCAGCGCATCGAACAGGGAGAGACGCAGACCTGGAAGACCTGGATCTTTTCCTCCAGCGTGCGAACGCATTACGACGTACAGCTGGCCGCGCACCTGGCTTTGGCCAATGCAAAGGGCTTTAATCAATCGGCTGTAGAAGCCATTCTGCGCAACACGTCCTATCTGCTGTTACGGCGCAATCTGTTGCGTCCGGAAAGCGATTACATCTTCATCTCCGGCATCGGCTATGGGTGGAAACAGTGGGTGACCGACGGTTTCTACATGAGCCGCGGCCTGGATGATCCCCGTTTTGATCGGGAGGCCCATGCGGCCATGTTTTTTGAACGCATCAACTATGAGGACAACGCGCAGTGCTATCTGATCTGGGCGGCTCTGGTCAAACGCAACGGCGGTGAATTGGATATGCGCACGGTGCAGCGCGCGTATCGCTTTATCCGCGAACACGAACAGGACGGCCTCTATCTTCCCCCGCGGCTCAAGCCGGAATCAAAGGCGTTTCGCACCTATCACGATCAACTGCCTTATGAGGATGGGGATGCGCCTTCCTCCAATCAAGGGTACCATTGCGGCGCGCTGCTGGCCGCCAAGGAACTCGGACTGGAGGTCACGGACCAGGACATCGCTCAAGCCATCGCCGGATACCGGCGCCTGTTCAACGAATCAGGCGGCTATATGGCCACCAGCCTGATGCAACCGGAACACATCGGCCAGGATGCACTGTACGGCGAGACCCTGACGTTTGCGGTGTTCGGCCAAAAATTGCTGACCGATGAAATGGTGCAGCGCCATCTGCGGACCACCATGAAGATACAATCGCCCTACGGCATGCGGGTGATCTCAAAGGCCAACGGCGATCTGTTGGACGGACACAGCGGCGTTTACACCTACGGCGGTTCCTGGTTCCTCAATGACGCGGCCAACTATCTCGACGGCCTGATCCACGGCATGGACAGCAAATGGGTGGATGAGCAGCTGGTATGGCGATTGAAAAAAGAGCTCGCCTTCATGCCGGCTTTTCATGAGTCCATCAGCACGGTTAGCGGACGGCCGCACGGCCATCATCTGTATTCCTGGAACTCGGGTTACTGGTGGCTGCGCCGGGAGGTGCGCAAACGGCTGGGGTTCAGCGGAGAGGATCCTGTTCACGCCCGCATGGATAAAGAACTCGGCGTAGCTTCTAAAGGGGGGTATCTGATTCTGCAGCCGCCGGAACGGCCGTTTTATTCGGCTCCCTAGCCAGGGGCGCTGACGACCATCACTGATTGCCATAGTGTGAAAAATGAAAATACATTTTTTTCGATCAGCCGTTCTCCGGCTTTTGTGCTCGGTCTGGTGGATCAGCGTAGCCGCCGCCGATCCATCGTCCGCAGGCGATTTCCGCGATCTCGCGGTGCAGGAGTCATTGATCCCCATTCGGCCGGGCCGTCCCGGCGAAACGCCGTTCTGGAACCGCTATGCGACTTGCTTCATGTATGCTCCCTCCTTTGAGTTCAACCGAATCGACGGAGCGGTTTCATACCGCTTTGTCGCCACCACGGCGGACAGTCAGCAATTTAGTTTCATCACCGACACGCCCTGGGCTGCGCTGACCCCCATATGGAATACACTACCAGTCGGTCCCGTGCATCTGGCGGCGCACGCTCTAAATGCACAGGGCGCCAGTCTCGGCTCGTGCGGGACGCGTGATTTCTATCGCGCCGCGGTTTTCCGCGACCGGTATCATGAACCGGTGAGCGACTATCGCTCGAGCGCCCGCCGGGCCCTGGAGTATCTGTACCATCTGCCGCACATCCAGCATTGGCAGCGCGGCGCCGGGCCGGACACCACCTATGAGCTCTATTGCTATCCCTCCAAGATCATCGCAGCGGTCATCGAGAGCATGGTGCTGTATGCCGGCGTTGCGCCGGAGCATGCGGCGGGTGCGCTGCAGATCAGCCGCTGCGCCGCTGATTATCTGATCCGCATCAGTGAACCGGCCGGAGCGGCGCTGGAATATTTTCCGCCGACGTATCAGGGCGCCAGATTGACCGCCCGGGAGTACAGCGGACAGTTCATGTTGATCTATCCTGCGGAAGCGGCCATGGCTTATCTGGATCTCTATGATGCCTGTGG
>JAKJDB010000688.1 GCA_022706175.1 Candidatus Zhuqueibacterota bacterium
CTCAGCAGGACCACCAGCCCCAGCAACAGCACGGCCATCCGTTGCCCCCGGCCGCCGGCGATGCCACAAGCGGATTTATGACTGTGCCGCACCCCCCAGACGTTGTTTTTTTCTTCGCTCACCGGGATTTATCCATACAGTTTTTTAAGCTTTTTTTTCACTTGCGCTTTCAGGTGCGCATATTTGGGATCGCCCAGCATGGCGAACATGTTGTTCTTGTACTCCTGCACGCCGGGCTGATCAAAGGGATTGACCCTGAGGAGCAGGCCGCTGATCGCCACGCTGAATTCAAACAGATAGAACAGCCGCCCCAGACAGTCAGGGCTGCGTCGGTCGATGGTCACGGTCATGTTGGGAACACCGCCCTCATGATGCGCCAATGCCGTGGCCTCCCAGGCCGTGCGATTGATCCGCTCCATTCGATTTCCGGCCAAAAAGTTCAGGTTATCTGCATTTTTCGGACTTTTTCCCACAACCAGGCGGTCCGGTTGGTTCTGCACGCGGAGAAACGTCTCGAACAGCATGCGTCGTCCCTGCTGCAGATATTGTCCCATGGAGTGCAGATCGGTGGTCATCATAGTGGTGGAAGGAAAAACGCCTCTGCGGTTCTTGCCTTCGCTTTCGCCGAAAAGCTGGCGCCACCACTCTCCGATCATCTGCAGGCTGGAATCGAACAGCGAGAGGTTTTCGATGAATCGGCCTTTGCGATAGAGCAGGTAGCGGCCGGCGGCGTAACGCAGACCGATGTTTGTTTTGAGATCGGTCTGCTTCATGCAAATGGAGCGCATGGCCGCTGCACCCTGCAGCACCTCGTGGATGTCGATGCCGCTCACCGCCATGGGCAGCAAGCCCACGGTGGACAAAACGGAAAACCGTCCGCCCACATCCTCAGGGTGATCGAGCTGATGCGTGTAGTGTTCCGTCTCGGCAAAACGGCGCAAAGAGCCATCGCCGGGTTCAGTGATGATCAGCACGCGGTCGCGCATCTCTTTGGCCGAATATTTTTTCGCCATCTGCCGGCGCAGCAGGCGGAAGGCGATGCCGGTCTCCACCGTGGAGCCGGACTTGCTGATGACGCAGACGCAATAGTCCTGGTCCTGAAGAAACTTCAACAGCTCGGTGCTGTAGGCGCTGCTGAGATGATGGCCGAAGAACAGGATCGTCGGACGGTTTTCCCTGGGCTCCCACTCGGGCTGCAAAAATTCGATGGCGCTGCAGCCGCCCAGGTAGCTTCCGCCGATGCCGACGATGACCAGATAGGGCGCCTTGGCGGCCAGATGGCCGGCAGCGTCCAGGATCTTTTTGATCTCCTGATCCGTCTGGCGCACCGGCAGATCCAGCCAGCCCAGCATCTTGCGGCCTTTACAGGTTCGCGCCAGCAGCTGCTGCTGGACCGCACGAACCTGCGGAGCGATGAGTTTGTAATCGCCGGGCCGCAGGAACGGCGACAGTAGATTGGTGTTAAGTTTGATCATGGATCGTCTCGAGTTGTGAGTGTTTTTTGGGAAATGCGTTGGCGAGATAGCCGGCCGTATAGGCCAGCAGGCCCAGGAAGATGACCGGATAGTGCCGGACGAAGGAGAGCAGCGGCCTGATCCCGCCGGAGGCTAGTCGTCGAGCGATAAAAAAAGTGCGCGCAATGGGAATGCCCACAGCCAGCCAAGGGCAGCGCGCCAGGATGGAGCCGCTGACCTTGGCCCAGCGCCGGACATTGGCGGCGCCGAAACCGCAGTCATACTGATTGCAAAAGATCTTTTTCAGCCGCGTGCGGTTTTTGTGATAGACCTTCATCTCCGCCTCAAACCAGATGGGGATCCCATGCTGCACCATCCGGTAGGCGTACATCCGGTCGCTGCCCTTGATGGTGTCGTCCAGCAATCCGATGTGATCCACCACCTTGCGTTCGAACGCCACATTGGCGGTGATGATGTGTTCGATGGGTCCGCTCTTACGCGAAGGATGGAAGGTGGTCATTTCGATGAGATAGTCCGCTGTGCCGATATAAGAGTCCGCCGTGCCGTTGAGCACCGCGCCGGTGACCACCGGTTTGCCGTCGCTCACCGCATCGCCGAGGACCTGCAGCCAACGGCTGTCGAGCCGACAATCGGTGTCGGTGAAGCCGATGATGCGACCGGATGCGTTCAGAATGCCGGCGTTGCGCGCCACGCCGGGGTAGGCGCGCTGCGGCAGGCGCACGGTGCGCACCCACGGAAAACGCTCGCGGATGAACGGAGTGACATCCTCCTCAGAGCTGTCCACGATGATCACTTCATAGCGATAGCCGGTTTGCTGGTCGGCCACGGACGAGAGACAGGTTTCCAGATGTTCCCGGGCGTTATAGCAGGGAATCACGATGGAGATGTCGGGCGCCGGAGCGGTTTGCGGGAGCGTCATACGGTTCAGATTCTCGGTCGCCATGCGGTGGC
>JAKJDB010000689.1 GCA_022706175.1 Candidatus Zhuqueibacterota bacterium
CAAGCTCCGTCGCAACACCGGGCTCAATCTCAATCTGGCGCTCAGCTACAGCGGCCGGCAGGAGATCGTTCAAGCTGTGCGCAAAATCGCCGCCAAAGTGGAAAAGGGCGAGTTGACGGTCCGCCAAATCGATGAAGAGCTGATCGCCGGCCATCTGCAGACGCACGAGATGGGCGATCCGGACCTGCTGATCCGTACCAGCGGCGAGCAACGGCTGAGCAATTTTCTTCTCTGGCAGATCGCCTATACCGAATTGTATATCACCCCCACACTGTGGCCGGATTTCGATGAAGCCCAGTTCCTCGAGGCGGTGGAGGACTATGCAAAACGGGAGCGCCGTTACGGCAAGACTCGCGAACAGCTGCAGTCAAAATCCGAGTAGGTTGATCATGGCTCGTTCTCCGTCATGCCTTGCCTTAGCGGGTGAGGCTTTTTTTTTTGGCCGCTTAAAGGAACTCGGCGGAATTGACGGCGTTTGATTAGCAGCCGCGCGACGGTTTCCAGCAGTCCGAAGGATATATTTTTCTTGGCAATAAGGTTTATTTTTCTTACATTATTTGATCTAAACTCGAAAGCCATCTATTGAATTCTCTACGTTTTGGAAAATGGGCAATGATCGCTATGCTGATCCTGGCGGTCAGCATACCCCAAGCGCTCTTGGCCCAAAAGCGTTCGGTGAAAATTCTCGGCGTTTCGGTGGAAGGCAATCGCACCACCGACGCCAACATGGTGCGCCTGAGCTCAGGCATCACACCGGGAATGGAGATCACCGGCGACGGCATCCAGGAGGCGATCCGTCAGCTGTGGCGGTTGGACCTGTTTTCCGACATCCGCATGGTGGTGGAGCGTGAACTGGCCGAAGGCGTTTTTATCGTCATTCGCGTCACGGAATATCCGCGACTGGACAAGTTTGAATATCAGGGCAATAAAAAGCTTAAAAAGGAAGATATCGAAACCGCCACCGGTTTTTATCCGGGCCAGGTGGTCAATCCGGGCATGATCGCGCGCGCCAAATCCAAACTGCTGGACAAGTACAAGGAAAAAGGCCACCTGCTGGCAAAGATCAAAACCGTGCAAGAGTACACCAAGGACGACAGCAGCCGGGTCAACGTGCGTTTTGTCTTTGATGAAGGCCGCAAAGTGCAGATCGAGCGCATCGATTTTCACGGCAACGTCATGTTTACCGACAAAAAGCTGCGCAAGCAGCTGAAAAAAACCAAAGAGAACACCTGGCTGCGCGGCGGCGATTTCGATCGTAAAAAATACGAAGAGGATCAAGGGCTGCTGCTCGATTTTTATGCGAACCATGGATATCGCGACATCGAAATCCTGCGCGATTCGGTCTCTTACAACGAGCTGAACGACGAGATGTATATCGATATCTGGATCAACGAAGGGCCGCAATACACCTTTGGCGATATCACTTTTGAGGGCAACAAGATCTTTACCACCGAGGAGCTCAACAGCCAGCTGGGCTTTGCCAAAGGCGAGATCTACAGCAAGAAAAAGCTGGAAGAAGCGATCATGAAAAATATCGGCACCCTGTATTATGATCGCGGCTATATCTATGCGCAGACCGTGCCCCGCGAGACGGAGGATCAGAACCAAGAGTTGGACATTCATTTCCTCGTCTCCGAGGGCAAACAGGCGCGCATCAACGAGATCAAGGTGGTGGGCAACAGCAAGACCCGGGAGAAAGTGATCCGTCGTGAGCTGCGCATCCTGCCCGGCGATTATTTCAACCGCACCCTGCTGGAGCGCAGTCAACGCGAAGTGTGGATGCTGAATTATTTCGCCAATGTGGAGCCCAAGGTCACGCCCATCGACGAGGACAAGGTGGATCTCGAGTTCAAGGTGGAGGAAAAGTCCACGGATACCGCCAACATGTCGGCCGGCTGGAGCGAGTATGACCGTTTTGTCGGTTCCGTGGGTCTGTCCATGGCCAACCTGATGGGCACCGGCCAGCGCGCCAGCATCGATTGGAATTTCGGACGCTACTATCGCTCGATGAATCTGGGCTATGCCCAACCCTGGGTGATGGATACGCCCACCACCGCGGGTTTCAACATCTATAACACCATGCGCAGCGCCGTCTGGTATGGCTTTCGTCAGGAGAGCCGGGGCTTTACCTTGTCCCTGGGCCGCCGCTTGAGCTGGCCGGACAACTTTTTCAGCACCAGCGTGATGTACAGCCTGGACCAGACTTCGCTGTCCGATTTCAATGAGACCTACAAACAATACAATCCCAACGGCATTGTCACCGCCTCCTGGCCGCGCACCAGCAGCGCCATCACTCAGGTCCTCAGCCGCAACAGCCTGGATCGTCCGGAATTTCCCACCGCCGGTTCCGATGTGACTTTTACCAACGAGCTCTCCGGCACCTTTTTAGGCGGCACGGTGGATTATCACAAACACACCAT
>JAKJDB010000690.1 GCA_022706175.1 Candidatus Zhuqueibacterota bacterium
AATCGCCGAGATCGTCGGCATGGAGGGGGATACGGTTTCCCTGCAGGATATCTTTATTTTTGAAAAACTCGGCATCCGTGAGGACGGCAAGGTGATCGGCACTTTTCATACCACCGGCATTCGGCCGAAATTTGCCGATCGCATCGAGACCTCCGGCATCAAGCTGCCCGATGCGATGTTCGAGCCGAACTTTGAGTTTGAGCAAAAGGAGGAGGCAACCTCATGACCCTCCTGCTTGTCGCGTTTTTCCTCTTTTTTCTCCTGATCATTCTGAGCGTATTGCTGCTGGTCTATGAACGCCGCCAGGGCAGCGGGCGCAAAATCAATCGCCGTCTGGCCGCCTATTCCGTTGAGATGGGACTGAATCCGGAACAACTCCCCCTGGTGCTGCGTGACGAACGGTTGAGCGACATCTCTTTTTTCAATCGTTTCCTCAGCCGGCTGGATTTTACCCGCAAACTCAAGCAATGGCTGGAACAGAGCGACACCCATATCACGGTCGGCACACTGGTGCTGGTTATCGCGTTGCTGACGGCGTTGGGCCTGCTGTTCACCCGGGGTTCGAGTAATTTCATCCTGCGCTTCTTCGTCGTGTTCGGCCTGGGCCTGATTCCAATCCTAATCATCCTTTATCGGCGCGGCCGCCGTTTGCGTGCTTTTGTGCGCGCATTTCCCGATGCCTTGGACATGATGACCAGTTCGCTCCGGGCGGGACATGCGTTGAACAAATCGATTCAGATGGTCGGCCTCGAGGCGCCGGATCCCATCGGCGTGGAATTCCGCAAAACCTTTGAGGAGACCAACCTGGGATTGCCCATGCGCGAGTCGCTGGTCAACCTCACTCAAAGGGTTAACAGCATCGATCTCAAGCTTTTCGTCACAGCCGTGCTGTTGCAGCGCGAGACCGGTGGAAACCTGGCCGAGATTTTGGAAAAGATCAGCTACACCATCCGCGAGCGGTTTAAATTGATGGGGCAGATCCGCACCTATACGGCCCAGGGCCGTATGACCATGTGGGTGTTGGGAAGCATGCCGGTGGTCTTTGCGCTCGTTATCAACGCCATCAATCCGGATTACTTTGCGCCCTTGCTGGAAAGTCCCACCGGCCGCAAGCTGCTGCTGACCGGCGCCGTCATGCAGATCTTTGGCTTTCTGGTGATTCGTAGAATCATTCGCATAAAATTTCAATAGGAAACGCCATGCCTCTCTATCTGGCCCTGATGACGATCTTTTTGTCGGTTTTTCTTTTAATCGTTGTTCTGCTGCGGCTGTTGCATCAGCGTTATACCCCTACTGCCAGGCGCCTTCGTGATATGGAGCAGGTGACGGCGGACGCAGCCCAGGACCTGATCGCTCAGGCGGCGACAAAAAAGTCGAAATTGCCGCCGGCACTGGAAAAGGCGCTGGTGAACCTGGGGCGATTGGGCGGCGCTGAATCGTCTAAAAGTCAGAGCAAAACCGTGGCCATGCTGCTGGAAGCGGGCATTCACCACGAGTTCGGCCCGGCGCTGTTTACCGGCATTCGTCTGAGTTTTGCTTTTCTGCTGGTCACACTCTATTATGTCTTCGCAGCGCGGCTGGTTTATCCACCGTCGATGTCTGCGCTGTTGGCGCTGATTTTGGCCCTGGTCGGACTCAGCCTGCCCAACATGGTGCTGCGCTATCTCACTGTGCAAAGACGGCAGGAGATCGGTGAAAGCCTGTCCGACGCATTGGATCTGTTGGTCATCTGCATGGAGGCAGGGCTTGGCCTAAACGCCGCCCTTTTGCGGGTCGCCCAGGAACTGGGCATGCGCTCCCCGGTGCTGAGCAGAGAGCTGCTGCTGGTCACTCAGGAGATGCGAACCGGCTTTTCCCGTGAGGTGGCCCTGCGCAACCTGTGCGTGCGCAATAAAGTAGAGAACCTGCGCATTCTGGTCGGCGCATTGGTCCTGGCGGACAAATTGGGCACCAGTCTGGCCGATACGCTGCGTGCGCAGGCGGACTCGCTGCGCACCCGGCTGCGGCAATCGGCTGAAGAACAGGCGGCCAAAGCTGGGATCAAAATGCTGATCCCACTGGTGCTGTTCATTTTTCCGGCCCTGTTCATCGTCATCCTCGGACCCGGCTTTATCAGCATTTTGAAAAATTTCTCCGGCCTTACCGGACAATGAGACCTGTAAAGGAGAATTCCTGATGACAAAACAGCGCCTGTTGACTTTTGCTTTTTCCTCAATGGCCTGGATGGTGGCGTGCGCACCGGCGTTGCATCGCTATCACATGCCGACCACTCCGCCGCAACTGGTCCTGATCGAGGACCAGGTTTACGATTTGCAAGAGATGCCGGAGGAGGTCAGCGGCCTGATCGAGCTGCATCTGCGCAACGGCAAAAAGGTGAGCGGCAAGTTCATCTCCTGCGACCGGGAACGCATTTCCCTGA
>JAKJDB010000691.1 GCA_022706175.1 Candidatus Zhuqueibacterota bacterium
CGTCACCGCCTATGTGATCATCGGGTTGCCGGAACAGACCTACTCTGAGATCAAGGAGAGCATCGATTATCTGCTGAGCCTGGGAGTGCTGGTCGGTCCTTCGGTTTTTTATATACCGCCGGCCAGCGCGCTCTATCGCCGTTTGCCGCTCACCGATGCGATGCGCAACCAGTGGAGTTTATACCGGTCTTCGGCCTTTGCGGTGGAGACCGAACACGTGACGCGCGAGCAGCTGGTGGAGCTGTTCGCCTATTGCCGTCGCCGCAATCTGGAGCAGCGGGAAAACGCCAAGTACATTGCAGCCAACGGGTGATGCATGCGAAAATTATCTTTTGAAGAGTTGCAGGCAAAAAAGCGTGACCTCACCGGCCGGCGCCTGCCGGTTTCGGTCCTTTTAGACGATGTTCGCAGTCTGCACAATGTCGGCGCCGTGTTCCGTAGCGCGGACGGTGCGGCGGTGGAGCATTTGTACCTGTGCGGCATCTCCGGCACTCCGCCGCGGGATGAAATCCGCAAAACCAGCCTTGGCGCGGAAGAGAGCGTGCCGTGGTCTTATCACCAGGACCGTCTCAGCCTGGTCCACGACCTCAAGCGTCAAGGCCGTCAGATCGTCGTGCTCGAACAGACCACCGCCGCTATTGATTATCGCCGCGCCTCTTATCGCTTTCCGCTTGTTTTGATCGTGGGGCATGAATATCAGGGCGTGGCCGAGGATCTGGTTGCTCTGGCGGATCTCGCCATCGAACTGCCCATGCATGGCGTCAAGCACTCGCTCAATGTGTCGGTGGCGTTCGGCGTGGCGATCTATGAAATCCGGCGGCACTGGGAAGAAACCTGCGATCGATAGTGTTGTTGTGGGGAGATGGTCCGGCTTGGTTTCGTCGCATCCCTGATGGGTGACCGGCGGCCGGCCGGCGAAAAATAGGATGAGAGCCATGAACTTGGAAACGGATGAACGGCCGGCGCGCCTGGGACGGTACGCCAAGCGCGGCGTGATCTATGCTGCGATCAGCGCCGCCGGACTGCTGTACGAGTTTTTCTGGGATCGTCCGGTCAAATGGTTTGCGGTGGCGCTGTGGTTTCTCATTTTGGGCCTGGGCGTCTATCTGCTGCTGTTCAAAAAGGATCATACGCTCTGAAACAGACTCTGCGGCATATCTGGTTTTGCTTGCTGACAGCCTCCGCACTGTGGGCACAGGGCAAGGAGAGAGCGATCGCACCTGCGGCGTCGCTGTTACGTGCGGCAAACGAACCCAATCCGATCGATGTCTTGTCCTATCATGCGCGTTTGCAGCTGTTGCCGCCGCGGCAATGGATCGATGGAAGCGTCGACATCACCCTGACGCCGACAGAAACGCTTTCGACGTTTTTTCTTGATCTGGTCGACCTGCAGGTGGATTCGGTGGTGTGCCGAGACCATGCTCTGCGATTTCGTGTTTTATCGCCCCGGCTCTGGCTCGAGAGCGAGAGCAGTTTGGCGCCGGGCGATACGTTGCGATTTACGCTGTTCTATCGCGGCCGGCCGGGCAACGACGGCTTTGGCGGCTTTTTTTACCTCGATGAGGTTCTCTTTACCGTGGGTCAGGGCATTTATTCGACCCCACCTTCGATGACGCGCTATTGGCTGCCCTGTCATGATGACCCGGCTGACAAGGCGTATTGGTCTGCGGAGATAACGGCGCCTCGCTCTGTGCCGGCGCTGTCGAACGGAAAGCTGCTGGGGAAAACAGAACAGGATGCGGTGACGGTTTGGCATTGGCGTGAAGCTCGCCCCATGTCCACGTATCTGATGGCTCTTACCGCCGGCAACCTGATACATTTCAAGGATCAGGTGGTCTCACTGGAGGGCGACGCCATCGCACTGAACTTTTACGCCCGTCCTGATCACGAAAGCATGGCGAAAGCGGATTGGCGGCGCACCGGCGAGATGATTTCGTTCTTTGAGAAAAAATTCGGCCCTTATCCGTTTGATTCCTACGGCATGGTCGAGGTGCCCATGCGCGGCGCCATGGAGCATCAGACCCTGACCTCTTTTTCCACGTACCTGATCACCGGCAACGGCGAATACGAGAACATCGTGGCCCATGAACTGGGTCACCAGTGGTGGGGGGACTGGGTGACGCCGACGGATTGGCGGGATATCTGGCTGAACGAAGGGTTTGCCTCCTATTGCGAAGCGCTGTGGCAGGAACATCTGCACGGAGCCCAGGGCCTGCGCACCACCATGGAAAATTTTACCGGCGAATATTTTTTGGAAGCGGATCGGCTGGGTTCTTTCAGTCTCTATGATCCCACGTATCTCTGGGGCGCTACGGTGTATGAAAAGGGCGCGTGGGTTCTGCATATGCTCCGCTTCCTCCTTGGAGACTCTTTTTTTTTCACCGCCCTGCATACGTATGGAGAGCGCTTTGGCGGAA
>JAKJDB010000039.1 GCA_022706175.1 Candidatus Zhuqueibacterota bacterium
CATCGCCCTCTGCCGTCCGGCGGTGGAGGCGGGAGAGAGCCTCGGCTTTCTGCCCGGCGATTTCCGTGAAAAAGTCGATCCGTACCTGCGGCCGCTGTACGATGCGCTGTACGATATGGCGCCCGCCGACAAACTGAAACGGCTTTTAGAGACCCGCGTCATCGAAATCGTGCCGCTGGCCTATATGCGCGGCCGCACGCTCAATAACGCGTTTGTGATTCTTGATGAGGCGCAGAACACCACGTCGCTGCAGATGAAGATGTTCCTCACCCGCCTGGGCAATAATTCCAAGGCCATCATCACCGGCGACATCACCCAGATCGATCTGCCGGACAAGACCGAATCCGGTCTGGTGCAGATCCAGAGCATTCTCCGCGGGATCGAAGGAATCGGCTTTGCCTATCTGTCGGATCGCGATGTCGTTCGTCATCCTCTGGTTCGCAAGATCATCAAAGCCTATGAAAAGAACAGCGCCAACGGCCGCAGCAAGCCGGGAGATTCCGAATGAACGCCATGCGCCGACGACTGGAGCGGATGATCAATGAGTCGCAGGAACCGCCGGGATTGTACGCGAGCAAAAGCGAACATACCTGGTTCCTCCGCTATCAGCGGCAGATTTACGGCATGCTGCTGCTGGCGGTGCTCCTCACCCTGCTGTTCCCGGGAACCGCCAAGTTTCAATACGGGGATCTGCGCGAGGGCAAGGTGTATGTCGGCCCCGAGATCATCGCGCCCTACACCTTTCCGGTCAACAAGAGCAGCCTCGAATATAACGCCCATGTCGCCCAGGCCCGTGCTTCGATCGCGCCGGTGTTTCAGCGCGACAGCAGCATCGCACCGGTGCAAACGCATGCGGCGGAACGGCTCTTCGTGCAGCTGCATGAGCAGCTGAAAAAGCCCTCCCTCACCGGGGAAGAGCTGCGCGATTTTTTCGAAAAGAACGGCGTGGCTCTGGCTGTCGACGATCTTTCCATACTGATCAATCCGGTGACCGCCGGCTCCACGGAAAAACTCGAGGGCGTCCTCTCCTCGCGTCTGGCGTTATCCCGCTCGATTCAGGCGGTGGTGCTGCCGTTGCTCAAGGAGATGTTCAGCGCCGGCATTTTGAATGTGGAAAAGAACAGCCTGGCGACGCAGTCGAGCAAGATCTCGGTCCGTTCGAACACCGGCGAGATGCTGGAGGACGCCAATTATTACCGCGGTCCGTTGGAGGCTCAGGCGCGCTTTCTCGAGCAGTTGCGCGCCGACTCGGATTTGAACGAGAACCTGGCCCGCTTGGCCTACAAGATCGCCGTGCATTTTTTGGCGCCCAATCTGTTCTACAATGCGGCGGAAACCATTCAGCGGCAGGAGGAGGCGGTGGCCAATGTGCCGCTGGCCAAGGACCAGGTGCTCGCCGGCGAACGGATCATCGACAGCCATCAACGCATCACCCTCGAGCACATCGACAAGCTTAATTCGCTCATGCAGGCGCGCATCGAGCGCAAGGAGGCCTCCGGCCTGTGGTCGCGATTTTCCTACAGCATCGGCAACTTTTTTTTCACCCTGCTGCTGCTGATCATTCTTGTCGCGTTTCTCTACAAGGTCCGTCGGGAGATCTTTGAGCGGCCCCAACAACTTCTGCTCCTCGGCGTCACCATCCTGCTCACCGGACTGGTGGTGTTTCTGGCCAATGAGTTGAGTCTGCCGGCGCTCGTGGTGCCGGTCACCATGGGCGTGATCATCGTGGTGGTCTTTTTCGATATTCCGGTGGCCCTGGCCTATGCCGTCACCATCAATCTGCTGATGGGCGCCATGCGCGGCCATGAGTACGATATCACCTTTATCTCGTTTTTCGTCTCCCTGTTCGCCATGCTCTCTTCCAGCCGCGTCCGTTCACGGCGCTGGATCCTGAGCACCATGGCCACGGTCATGGCCGCCTATGTGGTCGCTATCCTGGTGCAGGATTATCTGAATTATCTATCCATCAAAGAGATCTCCCGGAACCTGGGCTACGGACTGATCAACGGCTTTCTGGCGTCCATCTTTGCCTACGGCCTGATCATGATTCTGGAATATCTCTTTAATAGGACCACGGACATGACGTTGCTCGAGCTGTCGGATTTGAACCACCCGCTGATGCGACAGCTGGCGCTGCAGGCGCCGGGCACCTACCATCACAGCCTGATGGTCGGGAATCTGTCCGAGGCGGCGGCCGAGGCTATCGGCGGCAACGGTCTGCTGGCGCGGGTGGGCGCCTATTATCACGACATCGGCAAGATGGAAAAGCCCGAGTATTTTGTCGAGAACCAGGCCCGCGGCCGCAATCCGCAGGAAAAATTGACGCCGACGATGAGCTCTCTGATTTTACTCAACCATGTCCGCAAGGGCAGTGAAATGGCGCGCACACTGCGTCTCCCTCAAGTGGTGGAGGCGTTTATCGAGCAACATCACGGCACCAGCCTGATGAGCTTTTTCTATCAAAAAGCGGTGGAACAGAACAAAGGCGAATATGTCTCCGACACTGAATTCCGCTACCCGGGCCCACGCCCGCAGACCAAAGAGACCGCCATCGTCATGCTCGCGGACGCCGTGGAGGCGACCTCACGGACGCTGAAAGAACCATCGCCCAGCCGCATCAAACAGATGGTGGATCACATGATCGACGAGCGCTTTAAGAGCGGCGAATTGGACGAATCGCCGTTGACGCTGCAGGATCTGACTAAAATATCGCTGTCCTTTCAGAAAATTTTAAACGGTCTGTTCCATCGCCGTATCGAATATCCCAAAACCGGAGCGTCGCAGGCGGGCGCAGAGGAAAAACATGAAGACGAAAATCCTGCGCAGAGTTGATATCTGGCCGCAGACCGGGTGGACGATGAACGAAGGCACGGTCCGCCGGCTGGTGCGCAACCTGCTGAATGCAAATCGGCGCTGGACCAACTATCACCTCGACCTGTACTGGGTGGACGGCGACTCTATTCGCAAACTCGGGCGCCGTCATTTCAGCGCCCGCCGCCTCACGGATGTGATCTCGCTGAACTATTCCTCGGGACCGGGTTTTCTGCAGGGCGAGATCTATATCTGTGTGCCGGTGGCGGAGAAACAGGCCAGGGCGTACGGCGTCTCTCTGCAGGCAGAAATGCTGCGCCTGACCGCCCACGGAGTCCTGCACCTGCTCGGCCATGACGACGGCAGTGAAGTCCAGCGGCAGCGCATGCACCGGCTGGAGAACCGGGCTCTGACGCAGCTGAGCAGAAAACCACTTGACAACAAAGGATAAAAACCGCTAATTTAACTATCCCGCTGCTGTGCGGGCAGCGGCTGTTTAGTCGTGGAGGAAATCATGCAAACGTTACGGTTTGATGTACATGATCTGCTGAGAGCGCCGCGGCTGGCGTTCAGCCTCCAACGGATTTGGCTTCAATGGTTGGGAACCGGGAGCGGCTATCTCATCTATCTGTTGTTCAGCTACGCCGCGCTGATGGCACAAGGCGCTTCGATCCATGGGGTCTGGAAAAGCCATGGGCTGTTGCCCTGTCTGCCCGGCGCGCAGAGCAGCGCGTCCTGGTACGCCTGGCTGCTCTGGGGCTTGGGTGTTCTGGCGCTGTTGATCGCCTTTCTATATACGAATACTGCAGTGGCGCGTGCGACCTATATGCATGTGAAGGGCAACCATTTTTATTCCTGGCGCGAAGCCTTTGCCTTTGCCGGGAAAAAAACAGCCTCCATCATCTCAGCCCCTCTCTCGTTGCTGATTCTCATCCTTCTGCTGGTTTTCTCCAGCATGATCCTGGGCTGGATGGGCAGGATTCCCTATATCGGCGCATTGGGCGTCAGCTTTTTCACGATCATCTGGTTTTTCGCTGCCCTGTTTCTATTGTATACTCTTGTGGTGACCGTTGTATCGCTCTGGCACACTCCGGCGATCATCGCTGCCTCGGATGAGGACGCTTTCGAAGCGGTCTTTCAATCCTTCTCCCTTACCTGGACGCAGCCCTGGCGCCTGTTGCTATACCAGGCGGCCAATCTGGCCATCGCCGCTGCAGCGACCGGCTTTTTTGCTTTTGTGGTGAAAAAAAGCCTGGTGCTGATGAACCGGCTTTTCGGCCTGTTCATGGGTGCAGACTATGACGCCTTCGCAGTTCATGGCCTGGGTTTGCTGCAGGCCGGCCTGGTCAAACTGGGGGCGCTGCTGCAGGCGCCCTTTCAACCCTTCGTGGCACAAATTTATTATTCAAAAGCATTTATACTTGGGGATGCCGGGGGGGTGCCGGCCACGATTCATCTTTCTTCCTATTTTTTCTTTTTCAGTTTGCTTTTTATCGCCGGCTGGGTTCTTTCTTACGGACTCTGCTGTTATACCATCGGCAACCTCTTGACCATTCTGGCCCTGCGAAAACGCAAGGATGGTGAAAACCTGCTGGAGCGCAAAGACCGCGAGGAGCAGGAGGAGGATTCAGGCGCTGAGTTCACCGGGCCGTCTGCCGGCCTCGATTCTCCGCAATGAATTTTTCCGCTTTTATTTTGGAATGGTGTTTGCTGCGGAGAGTGGGGGTTGGAATATCTCTGCTGTTTGACATTTGGAAGGATAGAAATGACTCACGGAGTGGTCAAAGCATGGGACGCTGCCAAGGGGTGGGGTTTTATCGTGACAGCGGAGGATGAGGATCTGTTCCTGCACGTCAGTGATCTGGATATCACGTTAAAGCCGAAGGACGTACGCGTCGGCATGGCGGTAAAATTCGATGTCCGTCAGGATATGAAAGGCGCTAAGGCGGTAAAAGTGCGCAAGGCCTGAGGGTAGGTTGTCCAACGCATTTCTAGGGGAAAAATCAAGTCCATGGCAGAACTTTTCGTCAAATTAGCCAATCAGCAGGCCAGACCTTACACGCTTCCGGAACTGAGAAAAATGGCGAGCAACGGCATGTTTGGGCAGGATGATCTGGTGTTCAACGAAGACAGTCAGGAGTGGGTGAAAGCAGCTACGGTGTCGGAATTGGATCCGTTATTTCAGGCCTCTCCGGCTTCACCGGGACGGCAGATCGTCTACGCGGTGGGCGGCGGCAAAGGCGGAGTCGGCAAAACCGTGCTGACCGCTTCTCTTGGCATTGGACTGGCTTCGCTCGGTCATCAGGTGGTTATCGTGGATGCGGATCTGGGAGGCGCCAATCTGCACACCTGCATGGGCATTCTCGAGCCCGAGTACACCTTTTATCATTTTTACACGCTGCAAAAGGACACGCTGGCGGATATCATGCTGGACACGCCGGTGGAAAATCTCAAGCTGATCAGCGGGGCGTGCGGGACCCTGGGGATGGCCAACCCCCGTTTCACGCAAAAGCTGCGCTTTATCAACGAGCTGCGCCGGATTCATGCCGACTATGTGTTGCTGGACCTCGGCGCCGGCTCTTCGTTCAACGTCATCGATTTTTTCATCGCCGCCGACCAGGGCATCGTCGTCACCACGCCCGAACCCATGGCCATCCAGGAGACGTTTAATTTTTTAAAGATCGCGCTGATGCGCAAGATCATGCGTCAGTTCAAGAACCAGCCGGAGATCGCCGCCTTGTTCGAGCAGGAGGCCTTTACGGAGAACATCCAGCACGGCGCCACCCTGGGATCCCTGCTGCAAAAAATCCGCGCCATCGATCAAACAGCCGGGAACACCGCCGCCAAACTGTTCGACGCCTTCAAGCCCTCGCTCATTTTAAACATGGTGCATTCACAGGAGGAGGTCAAGGAGGGCATCGCGCTCGCCACCGCTGCCGAAGAACTGCTCTACATCAACCTCGAATTCCTCGGCTATGTCGATTATGACGACAGCGTTCGCAAAGCGGTCAAGGAGATGCGGCCGTTCATGATCGATAATCCCAAATCCAAAGCCTCCAAAAGCCTGGCCAAGCTCATCTCCGTGGGCTTGCAGGGTAAGAGCGGTTGGAAGGGTTTCATGGATCGGCGCCGGGTCATCCGTCAGGCGGCGGAAGAGGCGAAAAACTACCCGGTCAACCAGATGCGCGAGAGCGAGACCATCTGTTCTGTGCAATGCTTTTACTGGGGCGACTGCGAGTATCAGAACGGCGGCTATCCCTGCCCGGTGCGCCACCTGGATCCGATCTTTCGACGTTAGCCGGAATAAAAGTACTTTTAGATTTGTATTATTTTAATTATAATGAAAGGTGAACGCTCCGTTCACCTTTTTTTTCGGTCCGGCGATTTGTGTACGGCGTGAGAAAAATCCGATGATAAGGCAGCGACGGTGCACAAGGCCCCTTCAGCCCGTTTTTCTGCTGAAAAGCCGCTCCTGCAGACGGATCCCACCCTTGTTTTTACATTCCGACCGGACGCACGCTTCAGGACCGCGGACAGGGTCTCAGGACCAATTATAGGACATTGTTACGACTTGACATTGGCAGGAGGCAGGCATGGCCTTGCACGTTATCCGTGTGATTCGAGACTTGGCTGATCAGGGGTCTTCGGCGATGCATCGGCCCCGTAATTTTTACTGTGCCGAGGGGGACGATGCCCGCTGTTCCAAGTGGGAACCCAACACGGATATTTTCGAGTGCGCCGATCATGTGATCATTCGCTTGGAGCTGGCCGGCATACGGCGCGAGGCGATCTCCGTCCTGGTGAAAAACGGGCGGTTGACGATCTCTGGGGTGCGCCAGGAGAAGCGGCCGAATGAAACGATCTATTATCATCAGCTGGAGATTCACTACGGTCTGTTTCGCAAGGTGATCTCCATCCCGGAGGACATTGAACATAACGACATCACCGCCGTCCTGGACGACGGGCTGCTGGAGATCAAAATTTCCAAGAACAGTCAAGTGGTGGAAATACCCATCTCGGCGGAAGGTGCGGAGCCGAAAGCGTAACTTGGAGAAACTATGAAAGAGTTGGAAGAACAGCCGGGGATCCCGGAAAATGCTCAGACGAATATACCGACGGAGCTGCCCGTTCTGCCGTTGCGCGATACGGTGGTGTTTCCCAATATCGTGACGCCGCTGGTGGTGGCGCGGGAAAAATCCGTGCAGCTGATCAACGATGTCATCTCCGGCCATCGCATTCTCGGCCTGGTGGCGCAAAGACAGCCGGAGGTGGAAGAGCCCGGACCGGAGGACATCTATGAATACGGCTGCGCCGCCATTATTTTGCGCATGCTGAAATTCCCCGACGGCTCCCTGCGCGTTCTAGTGCAGGGCCTGGCCCGCGTCAAGCTGGGCGCGGTCATTAAAACATCGCCCTATCTGGTCTCGCAGATACAAGTCCTGAGCGAGGATTTTCCCTCCAGCACCGAATTGGAGGCGTTGAAGCGCAACCTGTCCATTCAGTTCCAGAAGGTGGTCTCCCTGATACCGCAATTGCCGGACGAGCTGCAGGTGGTGGTGGTCAACACCACTCACCCGGGCAAACTGGCGGACCTGGTGGCTTCCAACCTCAATTTGACGGTGGAGGAAAAACAGTCGATTCTGGAATCTGTGGACATCAAGAGACGGTTGAAGCGGCTGACGGTCTTTGTCAACCGTGAATTGGAAGTGCTGGAGATGGGCTCCAAAATTCAGGACAAAGTGCAGACCGAGCTGGGAAAAAATCAGCGCGAATATTTTTTGCGCGAACAGCTGCGGGCCATCCAAAAAGAGCTGGGCCTGAACGACGAGCGTTCGCAGGAGATCGAAGAACTGCGAACCAAGATCAAGGAAGCGGCCATGCCCCCGGAACCGGAGAAAGAGGCGCTGCGCGAGCTGGACCGGCTGAGCAAAATGCAGCCCGGCGCCGCCGAATATACGGTTGCACGCACCTATATCGACTGGATGGTGGCCCTGCCCTGGTCAGTGGCCACGCCCGACAACCTCGACATCAAAGCCGCAGGCCAGGTGCTGGACGAGGATCATTATGATCTGATCAAGGTCAAGGAACGCATTCTCGAGTATCTGGCGGTGCGCAAGTTGAAGGACAGCAGCAAAGGTCCCATCCTCTGTTTCGTCGGTCCTCCGGGTGTGGGCAAAACGTCGCTCGGTCGCTCCATTGCCCGCGCCATGGGGCGCAAATTCATCCGCATCTCCCTCGGTGGCGTTCATGACGAGGCGGAGATCCGCGGCCATCGGCGCACCTATATCGGCGCGCTGCCCGGACGGATCATTCAGGGCATCAAAAACGCCGGCAGCAACAACCCCATCTTTATGCTGGATGAAGTGGACAAGATCGGACAGGATTTCCGCGGCGATCCCTCCTCGGCGCTGCTGGAGGTTCTGGACCCGCAGCAGAATTTTTCCTTCACCGATCACTATATGGATGTGCCGTTCGATCTGTCACGGGTGATGTTCATCACCACCGCCAATGTTCTCGATACCATCCCCTCGGCGCTGCGCGACCGGTTGGAGGTGCTCGAGTTGCCGGGCTATATCGAAGAGGATAAGGTTCAGATCGCTTTCACCTATCTGATCCCTCGCCAGATCGAAGAGAACGGTTTGCAGAAAAATCAGATCCGTTTCAGCAAAGCCGCGGTCGAGCGCATCATCCGCGATTATACGCGGGAAGCCGGCGTGCGCAATCTGGAGCGCCAAATCGCAGCAGTGTGCCGCAAGGTGGCGAAAAAAGTGGCGGCCGGCGAGGGCGGCCGTTCGGACATCAAACCCGCCTCTTTGCACGACATGCTGGGGCCGGTGCGCTATTTTTCCGATGTGGCCGAGCGCACTCACGAACCGGGCGTGGCCACGGGTCTGGCCTGGACCCCCACCGGCGGCGACATCCTTTTTATCGAAGCCACTCAGATGCAGGGCGGTAAAGGGCTCATGCTCACCGGACAGCTGGGCGAGGTGATGAAGGAATCGGCGCAGGCTGCGCTCTCCTATCTGCGCGCCCATCTGCCGGATTTCGGCCTGCCGCCCGATTATTTTGAAAAACGGGATATTCATATCCATGTGCCTGCCGGCGCCATTCCCAAGGACGGACCCTCAGCCGGCGTCACCATGGCCACGGCTCTGGTCTCCCTTATCACCCAGCGGCCGGTGCGCCATGATCTGGCTATGACCGGCGAGATCACCCTGCGCGGCAAAGTGTTGCCGGTCGGGGGCATCAAGGAAAAAGTGCTGGCGGCGCGGCGCGCGGGACTCAAAACCGTGATCCTGCCAAAAAAGAACCAGGACGACCTGGAAGAGATCCCCAAGGACGCCCATAAGGACATCACGTTTCATTTTGTCGAAAAATTGGATCAGGTGCTGGAGATCGCCCTAAAGGCTGATAAAAAGAGCAAAAAGCAGACGACGAAAAAATGACGACCACTCTGGAGCAGCGGTATCACCGGATACTTGGTGGAATGACCTCCTTGGGTCAGGAACAGGTTTTGCGTTTTTGGCCGGATTTGACAGCCACAGAGAAAACGTCGCTGCTGGATCAGATAGAGTCCCTGGATGCGGATCAGCTGCAGCGGCAGAGCGATCTGATCAGGCACTACCGGGCCGAGATGGCGCCCCGCCTAGCGCAGCCGGAGCCCTTTCCCGTCATCCCGCTGGCAGCCACAGCAGCAGAACGGGCGCGGGATCAGCAGGCAGCCGCAGCCGGCCGGGAGCTGCTGCACCAGGGCAAGGTGGCGGTGTTGGTGGTGGCCGGCGGCCTGGGCTCCCGGTTGGGCCGCGAAGAGCCCAAAGGCTGTTTGGAGATCGGCCCAATCAGTCGGCGCTCCCTGTTCCAGTTTCATACGGAGAAAATCATCCGTCTGGAACAACTCTACGGCAAGCCCATCCTCTTTCTTATCATGACCAGCGAACAAAACCACATGGATACCATCGAATATTTCCATGGCCATCACTATTTCGGCAAAAATCCGGACTCTTTGTTTTTTTTCAGCCAGTCCTCGCAGCCGGCCTTCGATCAGAACGGCAAACTGCTGCTGCGATCGCGCCATGCCCTGGCCCTGTCCCCGGACGGACATGGCGGCCTGTTGACCGCCCTGCAAGGCCATGGCCTGGTCGATACGCTGGAAAACGCCGGCGTGGAGCTGCTCTACTACTTTCAGGTGGACAACGTTCTCTGCCGCATCGCTGATCCGGTGTTTCTCGGGCATCATGTTCTGCAGCAGGCGGAGATGTCTTCCAAATCCGTGGCCAAACGTAATGCCGAGGAAAAAGTGGGTGTGTTCTGCCGTGTGAACGGCCGACCTACGGTGGTGGAATATTCTGAATTAGACGACACCCTGCGCCATCAAACGGATGATCAGGGCGGCCTTCGCTTCAAGCAGGGCAGCATCGCCATCCATATCTTCAGTCTTGCGTTTTTCAAACGGCTGTTCGCGGACAGGGTGCGGCTGCCCTATCATCTTGCCCTGAAAAAAATTCCCTGCATCGATGGTCAGGGCCGCCCGGTCACTCCGGAACACGAGAACGGTTACAAGCTGGAACAGTTTATTTTCGACGCGCTGCCCCATGCGCGGAACACCATCGTGGTGGAGACCAGCCGCGAAGAGGAGTTTAGTCCGGTTAAAAACGCCACCGGCCTGGACTCGCCGGAAACCGCGACTCGGGCGCTGGTCGAGTTGTTCGGCCGCTGGCTTGAAAGGGCCGGAGTGGCGGTGCCGCGCGGCGCAGACGGCCTCTCCCGGCACCGGTTGGAGATCTCGCCGCTCTATGCGCTGGATGAAGAGGATCTGCGTTCAAAAGTACCCGACACTTTGGAGATCAGCGGAGATACTTTTTTCGACGGCGTCCAGTCCGGCGCCGGCGAAGGGGGGTGGCCGCCGGACCGGCTTGAGTGCGGTCCACACTGCGGCGGCTGATCAACGAGCGGGTTGATTCGCCTCCCCTTTTTCTGCGTTGATGGCAGCCGCGACGGCGAGGCCCGGCGGCTGTTACATGAATGATTGTAGTTTTTGCAGGGTCGAATCCATTCTCAACAGGGCATGTGCATGAAAAATATTCTCGCCATGATTCTCGCCGGCGGCCGGGTGGACGAGCTTTCAGTGCTCACGCTGTATCGTCCGAAATCCGCGCTGCCCTTCGGCGGCCTGTATCGCGTCATCGATTTTCCGTTGAGCAATCTGGAGCATTCGGGCATCGAAAAGGTGGGCGTGCTGTCCCAGTATCGATCGGATTCGCTGCTCAGCCACATCGGCTCCGGCGCCGCCTGGGATATGGTCGGCAGCCGGCGCGGCATTCATCTGCTGCCGCCGATGAAGGGCACTGTCAGCTCCGACTGGTACAAGGGCACGGCCGATGCGGTTTACCAGAACAAGGACTTTATTTTTCGCCATCAGCCTGATTACGTCCTGGTGCTCTCGGGCGATCACGTGTACAAGATGGACTATGGCGAGATGCTCGCCTTTCATCAAGCGATGAAAGCGGACGTAACCGTTGCGTTTGTCCGTCCGGATGATCATGGCATGGAGCGCTTTGGTCAGGGGATTATG
>JAKJDB010000692.1 GCA_022706175.1 Candidatus Zhuqueibacterota bacterium
GCGGTAATCGGTTGTGCTTGCCCAAATAAGACTACTTCATTTCAGAAACTACGATTCATGCCAGGTGCGTTTTGCTCCTGGCATGAATTTTCTTATTGGCAACAATGGCCAGGGCAAGACCAACATCCTTGAAGCGGTGTACTATCTGGCGCTGCTGCGGTCTTTTCGCACCAGCATGATCGACGATCTCTGCCAGTGGCCGCAGAATTCCTTTGTTCTGCATGGCCTGCTGGAATCAGCGCCAAATCCCCCTGAAACGCTGGCCGTGTCCTACGGTAGCGAACGGCGCTTGCTGATCAACGACGCGCCGGTCTATCGCGCCAGCGATTTCATCAACCGTTTTCTCTGCGTGACGTTTATTCCCCAAGACATGGACCTGGTCTGTGGTCCACCGGCGCAGCGTCGCCGCTTTCTCGATATCGCCATCAGTCAGCTTGATGCGGGCTATCTCCGTCATCTCCAGGCTTATTACGAGGCTTTGAAGTCGCGCAATGCCATGTTGAAAGTGCCAGACAAGTTTCCCCCGGCGACCATTCGGGCCTACGATCAGGTGTTGGTAAAACACGCCGTGGCTATCGAATTGGCACGGCGTAATTTTGCCGTCAGTATGAACGCCATTCTGGTGGAAAAGTCTCGCCAGCTCTTCGGCGAGCAGCAATTGGTCATTCTGAAATATCTTTCCCGACTGGGGTTCTTCCTGGAAAGTTGCGAGGGCGATGAGGAAGAACTGACCAAGGCTTACAGTCATGGCCTCCAGCATGGCTTCGAACGCGACCTGAAAAGCGGCACGACGAATTGTGGTCCGCATCGCGCAGAACTCAATTGTCTGTTGGATCAGAAGCTGTTACATAAATTTGGCTCGCAGGGCGAAATGCGCATGGCCTCCCTGGCTATGCGTTTTGCCCTGTTGGAGCTCATTCGCGTTCGCCAGAATCCGGACGACGTGGTGATACTGGTCGATGACGTCATCGGTGAACTCGACGAACAGCGGCGCGTCAATTTCATCAACGAGTTGAGTAAAAGCGGCCAGATACTCTTCGCCTGCACGCGTATTCCACGGGAATTCACCGCCTCGGCCCAGGTGTTGAAAATCCGTGGCGGCAAGATTGAGGACTAGCGCGTGGGGGGCAGTGACCGGCGCTGATGGTGATAGATGACGGTAGGATTCAACAAGGAGTCAAAGCGGTGGTTTTACAGCAGCAGAGTTTGGAAAAAGTGGGCACGCTGGCGTTATTTCTGGCCATCATTCTGTTCAGCACGGTGGAGATTGCCAGCAAAGCCATCGCGGAGCGGGCGAACATCGATCCCTACGCGATGGTTTTCATCCGCTTTTTCACGACGGGCGTGGTGCTGTTGGCGATCAGCCTGCCAGGCTATCTGCGTAGCGGCCGGCGGCTTGGCTGGCATGACCTGGCTATCTTCACCTTGACGGGCGTCATCGGCATCACCTTGTCAATAAGTCTGTTTCATGCGGCCATTTTGATGTTCGAAAATGCCTCGTCGTCTGCGGTGGTCTTTAGTGGCAACGCCCTGTTTACGACCGTGTTGGCGCGTTTTATCAACCGCGAGACCTGGACGTGGCGCAAATGGGTCGCGGTAACACTGGGTCTGGGCGGCATCAGCATGTTCATCTTTGAGTCCGGCACGCCGACGCGCAGCGCGGTTTATGCGATTCTGACCATGTGCATGTCAGCCTTCGCCTTCAGTCTGTCCATCTGCATCACCAAGCGCGTGGTTGCCCGCTATGGGGCCATGTTGTTTATGGGTTGCTCCTCGCTTATCGGCAGTTTACTGACATTGCCAATGGTTATCATCCGCCGCCCCGAGAATGCCATGGCGGAGATACTGTCCGTCGTGCCGCTGCTGTTGTACATGGCCTTGATTGTTACCGCCTTGGCTTATTTTCTTTATTACTACGGACTGTCCCACTGTACGGCGTTCAAAGCGTCCATGGTGTTCTTTCTCAAGCCGGTCTTCGCCTGTTATCTTTCCTGGCTTATCCTTGGTGAAAAATTGAATGCGTGGACCCTTACAGGCACTGCGCTCATCATCTTCTCACTGTCGTTGACTCTCCCTTACGGCGCGAGAAAGAAACAAAACCAGACGGAAAATCCATCGGCGGCGCAACCGGGAAACACTAGCCCTGCTGTCGGTGCTGCAGTCACCTCGGAGCCATGAGTACACCGGGGGAAGGTAATCGGTCAGTAACCACCCCGGTGGGGAAAACCCCGGGGACAATTTGCAGGGAACCCACGGCCAACCGCCGCCCAGCTATTCGACCTTGATTTCCACCGACCTTTGCGGCAGCGGGTTTCATAGGAGCCATGCTCTTCACATAGCATGCGGCAATCGCCGGCGATGAGTTGATTGGTAACCATGCACAAGATCATTCGCCGAGGTTTTGAGCACCGAAGG
>JAKJDB010000693.1 GCA_022706175.1 Candidatus Zhuqueibacterota bacterium
GTGAGGAGCGTTATCGCCCCCCATTGCGTCTAAAGCAATTTTTACCACTTTGCTCTCCGGATTAACATCCGTGTTTGAGATATGCTAAGCCATGAAACGATTATGGATCAATGGTGGGAAAAGCGTCTCAAGATTCTTTTGGCAGAAAAACCGAACGACTTTTATAATACCCACAATTCGGACACGCTCGATGGGGCAGTTTGGGCTGATGGCAATTGGAGCATTCTACCACGGTGGGGGTAGCGGCCTTCCAATTAGCGCGGCGTTTATCTCGCCTGGTGCGCGAATGACGTCTCTTTGGTAGTGGCATTTCGTCCTCTTACTAATTCAATAGTGATTTTAATTTTTCCCATCTGGGATCGGTCTGCTCCGTTTTACAGGAACAGGGCTCTGTGTTCAGATTCGCTCCGCAGCGACTGCACAATCCCAGACACTCCTGACGGCACAGCCGCTTGAGCGGCACGGCCAGCAGCGCCGTCTCCCGCAGGGGATCGGTCAGGTCGATTTCATCGACCGTATCCTGAATAAGAAAGGTGCTCTCATCCTCGTCGTTGGCCATGTCCGGATCGCTGGTGAACAGCATCCGGTAGGCCTCGTCCAACACCCAGGTGTAGGGTTCCGCACAACGATCGCAGATCAGCGACAGCGGCGCAGTCAGTTTGGCGGTGATAAAGAGGTTGCGGCCGACCTTTTCGATCTCCAGCCGAATCCGCAGATCCTGTCCGAAGAGTTCCTCATCCGCCAGATGCAGATCAGCCGGCTTGAGGGTGTACTCTTGGGTGTTAACGCCGTCCTGAAGGTTGGCGATATAAAGTTTGAACATAGAACCTTGTTCAAAAATGAAAGATAAAATTACGCATATGTTGACTAATAATCAAGATAAAAATTGCAGAAATTGAATTTTATTCATAGTCTTCTGCAGCCCAGTCGCAGCGGCTGAAAAAGAATTCGATCTCCCGCCGGGCATTTTCCTCGGAATCCGAGCCGTGGACGGTGTTCCGGGAGATGCTGGAGGCAAAATCGCGGCGGATGGTGCCCGGCTCCGCCTTGCCGGGGTCGGTCGCCCCCATCAAAGTGCGCCAGGCCTGCACCGCATCCTCTTTCTCCAGCACAGCCACCACCACCGGTCCCTCGGTCATAAAGGACAACAACTCTTCATAAAAGGGTTTACCCTTATGGATGAAATAAAAGCTGCCGGCCATTTGCCTGGTCAACCGCATCATGCGCAGCGCTTTTATACGAAAATCCGCTGCTTCGATGCGGGCCAACACCTGACCTAGCGCTCTTTTCTGCAAACAATCCGGCTTGAATATGGCCAATGTCTGCTGCATACTTTTCACTCTCCTGATCACCATTGCATTGGGGGGCGTAAAAAAAAACGGATCCGTTCCAGCGTCAAACCCGTGATCACACCAGGGTTTTTGCATGCTCCAGGCCAACCGCAAAGGCTTTAAGATTAAGCTCTTCGGTGCCTTTAGGCACGCGCGCTTCGATGGCCTGGCGCAACGCCTTTTCAGAGACAATATTGGCGATGCCGGCGATCAGTCCCAAAGCCACAATGTTGGCCACCAGCGCCCGTCCGACGTGGTCCCTGGCCAATTGGATGATCGGCACCCGGTAGACCTTGAAAGAGCCCTCCGGCGTGTTCAACACCGCATCCTGATCCACCAGCAGAATGCCGTTGGGTTTCAGATCGGCCGCATACCGGTCGCAGGACTCTTGAGTCAGCGCCAGCAACAGATCGATATGCACCGCCTTTGGGTAATCGATGTCTTCGTCCGAGAGGATGACCTCCGACCGGCTGGCGCCGCCGCGCGCCTCCGGCCCATAGGATTGGCTTTGCGTCGCATTGAGGTTGTCGTAGATGGCTGCGGCCTCTGCCAAGATTTTGCCTGCCAGCACCAGCCCTTGACCGCCTTCTCCGCTCAGGCGTATTTCATAACGAAAGCTCATAAAACTTTTGCTCTCCTCGATTGAATGGACTCCTGCGCCGGCTCTATGGCTGCGCCAGCCGGTCGATCAATTTCTGATACTCTTCACGGCACTCTGGCTGTTCGATGTCGGTCAGAATGCCGGTGATCAGCTTGCCGTCCAACTCTTCCGGCGTCATCTGCTCCGCCTTGGCGACCGGCACACTGTTCTCTTTCTGCCATGCGATCATGTCCACCGGGGTTCCTGCCCGGTTTCTCCGGCCATAAGCTGTGGGGCAGGGCGACATGATTTCGACCAGGGAGAATCCTTTTTTCTGAATGGCTTTAACGATATAGTTTTCCAATTGAACCGGATTATAAACGCCGCTGCGCGCGACAAAAGAGGCGCCGGCGGCCTGGGCCAAACCGCTGATATTGAACGTATTTTCGAAACTGCCGTAGGGCGCGGTGCTGGCTTTTTTTCCTTTTGGCGTGGTAGGC
>JAKJDB010000694.1 GCA_022706175.1 Candidatus Zhuqueibacterota bacterium
CTCACTCCTCCGTATACACTACGGAGAATTTATCCGATTCGAACACCTCCACCTGGATCATGCGCGCGTGCGCCGGCAGTTCCTTTTTGATCCACTCATAGATGTAACGGGCCATGTTCTCTGAAGTGGGCGTCATCTGATCAAACGGCGCCACCTCATTGAGAATTTGATGATCCAGCGGTTCGAGGCAGGTCTCCAACAGTTCCCGCACATCGGCCAAATCCATGGCCATGCCGCTTTCGTCCACTTTTTTAGCGCCCACGGTCAGACGGATTTTCCAATTGTGACCGTGAACACGTTTGCACGCACCGGAATAATCCGGCAGGAAATGGGCCGCGGAAAATTCCGACTCTACATTCAACTGGTACATGAGCGCCTCCCAGCGAAGGGATCGTGTGAAATAGAAAGGGCGAGCCATTCTTCGGCTCGAATGGTCCGCCCATGCCTACGGATGTTGCGGATCGTTTACAGCTGATCCACATGCTCTTTAATTTTGGCGATGGCCTCGGCGATATCCTTCATGTCCTCTTCCGTCGCCAGGAGAATGTTCTGCGTAAACCAGACCGCCTCTTCATAGCAGGCCTTCTCGGTCTCCGGGCACTGAAAGGTCTGATAATTCACCGGCAGGGCCACGGATTTGCCCCGGGGGCCAAAGGCGCGATTCAAAAACACCGGCTGCCGGTACAGGGGGATGGAATAACCGGCGCTGCAGGGGATTCCCTCCTTGCGCAGGGCTTCGATGAACACTTCCTTGGATTTGCCGGCAAAATGGTCTTTCTGGTAGCGAAAGATGTAGAGATGACAGGCGTGTGAGGTGACGCGTTCATCCTGCGGCAACACCTGAATGCCCTCGATCGGCTGCAGCAGTTCGTTGAGCGTGTTCAGATTTTGCTGACGGATCTTCAACAGCTCGTCGTAGCGCTCCAATTGGGCCAGCAGCACGGCGGATTGAAATTCCGTTATGCGATAGTTGCCGCCGAAATAGAAATGCTCGTACCACAGGCCGTCATCGCTGCGTCCACAGTTGTGGTGCGAACGGGCGAATTTCGCGATCAGATCATCGTTGGTGAGGATGATGCCGCCTTCGCCGGCGTTGATATTTTTCGACGACTGGAAAGAAAAACAGCCGGCATCGGCCAGTGCACCCACCCGTTTGCCCTTCCATTCAGCGCCCCACGCCTGCGCCGCGTCTTCAATCACTTTCAAATGGTGCTTTTGCGCCACGGCCATGATCGCGTCCATATCCGCCGGCCGTCCGGCAAAATGAACCGGCATGATGGCTTCGGTGCGCGGACTGATGGCCTGTTCTATGGCGTTGGCATCCATATTGTAGGTTTGCGGATCGATGTCGATGAACACCGGCACGCAGCCCGCTTCTACGGCCGCAGAGGCGGTGGCGATAAAGGTATAGGCCGGACAGATCACTTCAGAGCCGGGGTTGACATCGGCGGCGGTAAGCGCCAGCCGCAATGCGGTGGTGCCGCTGTTGACCGCGATGCCGTGCTTGGCCTCCTGATAGGCTGCATATTTTTGCTCAAACCGTTCAGTCACCTTGCCGTTGATGCGGCCCCACTTGCCGCTCTTGACCACTTCGGTGAGATTTGCGATCTCTTCATCGCCCCATACCGGCCAAACCGGGAAAGGTGCTTTGCGGACAGGCGTGCCGCCTTTAATCGCCAAAGACGCCATGATATCCTCCAACATCTGAATTGATTCAGGGGGTGTCGCTATTTACTTCCGTTCGCCTCTGTGCCCGCGTTCTTGAAAATCGTCAACGGGTAGGGCTCCAGTTCCATCTCGTGCAATTTTTGCAGCAAAGCGGCCTGCGCCTTCTGGTCGCGGGCAACGAACTGAACACAGCCGTCGCCCTGTGAACCAACGCCCTTGCCGCCGTAAACGAATTCGCTGATCTCCGGGCTGGACAGCACGAAATGCAGCTTGGGAGAGAGAAATTCCTGTGGGCAGGCGGGCGCGAGGAACAGATCGAAAAAGCGCTGCGCTTCGGTCATCAAGGCGCCCAGCTGCTGCGCATCCCCCTGCTCCAACGCTTCGCGTCCGCGGAAAAGAATATCTTTGTTCACCGGCCCGAGGTAATAACGAACATCTTCACCGATTTTACCCCCGCTCTTGGGATAGCAGGCGTTCAGATCAGCGAGGATCTTTTGTGTGTTCTTGCCGGCTTTGAGGTCCGCCACCACCATATAGATGTCGGCAGCCGGATGCACTTCCTGTGCATCCAGACGCTCGCCGTCGAAGGTCAGAAAGACCGGGATAGAACCATAGGCGCACGCCTGGTCCATCCTGCCGCAGCGCGACGGCGTGAGAATTTCACCCTGATACGCCAGCTCCATCTCCCCGCGCTTGGTCAGCTTTAAATCATACAGCTGATTGAAGGCGCGAG
>JAKJDB010000695.1 GCA_022706175.1 Candidatus Zhuqueibacterota bacterium
GTTCTGGTCTTTCAAGCGGTGCGTGTGCCGGTTTCCATGTGGGAAGTGGCTCTCTTTCAACCGGTGGTGAACGTGGTATCCCTGCTGCCGATCTCCATCTCCGGCTTTGGCACGCGCGAGGCTGTGCTGATCTACTTTTTTGCGCCTTTCGGCGTGGCGGCAGAGCAGATGATGGTGGTGGGACTGCTGATGGGATTGATCTTTTTCATTCTCAACGGCCTCATCGGCAGTGTACTGATCGCGTTGAAACGTTAACAGGATGTCGGGAGTGTGTATGCTGCGCGTTGCTGCTGCAAAATCGTTTTTGGTGATGGTTCTGCTCGGCCTGTTGCTGGCCATCGCCTTTATCGTCCGCGCCGGCGGCGCCACCTTCGGTTTTCCGTTGCTGACCCATCCTGATGAATTCTATGTGTTCGACGCAGCCCATCGTATGATCGAAACCGGAGATCCGGATCCGCACTTTTTCAATTATCCCTCCCTCTATCTGTACGCGCAGGCAGCGGTTCAATACGGCTGCTTTCTGCTGACCCAGTGGCAGGAGGGCGTGCGCTCTTTCAGCGACTGCCCAATCACCCGGCTTTACTATGTCGGCCGTCTGTTCACCGTACTGCTCGCGACCCTGAGCGTGCTGCTGACGTTTCACATCGCGAAAAAGATGATGAACCGTTGGCTGGGTCTCCTGGCTGCGGCGATTTTG
The DNA here is from genome assembly GCA_022706175.1 of Candidatus Zhuqueibacterota bacterium. The sequence continues at coordinate 698 of JAKJDB010000695.1, forward strand.
ACCTTCTCCTCGCTTCACGTCGTCAACTCGTATTATATCACCGTGGACCTGCCCATGAGCGCCGCCGTGCTGCTGGCCATCGCCTGTTCCATTCTGCTCTATCAAAAAGGGCCCAGGACCAGCCTCTATCTGCTCAACGGGCTGGTCATCGGCTTGGCCATCGGCGTCAAATACACCGCACTGTGGAGCGCCGGCGGCCTGCTCCTGGCCCATTACTGGCTGTACCGGGAGGGAAAAACCACGCTGCTCTCAAAGCAGCTGATTTGGGGACTGCTGCTCGTTCCACTGGGATTTTTCATCACCACCCCTTATGCGTTGATAAAACCCCTGGAGCTGCTCAAAGCCCTTCATTATGAATCCGCTCACTATCGTTCCGGCCATCAGGGCATGGAGAGTCCGGTGAGCTATGGCTACTATTTGATGAAATTGCGCTCGACCTTTGGCGCCTGGCCATTGCTGTTGGCGGTAGCCGGCCTGGTCCTGATGAAAGGGAAAAAAGAGCTCGGTTCCATGGTGGCGGTTTTCCCGCTGATCTATTTCTTTTTTATGGGCTCTTATCGGGTTCGCTTCGAGCGCAACATGGTGGCGGTCTTGCCCTTTCTGGCCATCAGCGCGGCCTATGCCATCTATTGTCTGTACCACTATGCCAAGACCCGGGACGCCGGTTCCAGAGTCCGGCCGTTTCTGTACGCCGGCGTCCTGATTGCGTTGGCCGGCGTGGCGGCCACCTCCTGGCAGCAATACCGTCAAGCGGCAGAGACCATCCGTCTCGCCAATCTGCCGGATACGCGCCTCGAGGCCGGCCAGTGGATCAAGACCCATGTTCCCGACTGTGCCCGGATCGGGCGCGAGCATTACACGCCGGAGACCGCTGCGTTTCATCCCCTGACCACCTACCTGGGCATCTGCGGACTGCTCAAGGCCGATATTCAGGGCCTGGACTATATCATCACCAGCAGCGGCGATTATGGCAGGTTCTTTAAACGCGACGGTCAATTTCCTCAGGAGGCCGCAAGCTATCAGGCCTTTTTCAACCGGCACACACTGGTCAAAGAGTTTGCGCCGGATCAGCAGACCACCTCCGGACCGACCATTCGCATCTATCGGACCGTCTGGGCGAATCCTGAATGTCTGCATACCGGCGAAGGGGCTGAGAAAAACATCGAAGCAGCCGGCGCGCCTCATTGAACCGATTTCACTCAGCACAATCTTTCAATAACGCAGGAGATTGTATCGCTTCAACACAGATTTATTCGATCCTACTATTCAACGACTTTTATCGCAAGGACAGTCTTTTTAGGATTTGATGAATAACGCCTTGCGGGCGCTTGAAGGTATGGAAAGTTTTCCTTGCATTTCATTGCCTCATTATCTAATTTCATTATAGGAATCGATCCAGGATGGCCTTGCTGCAGGAACTGGTTGGATGCGTGGCCAAAAAAAATGTTTTTGACCTTCGATGAGACCGACTTATCTTCGCTCCTCGCGCGGGGCTCTACTTCCCTTCGATTTTCATCAATGCATCGCCATATAATTATTTTCCGTTATTTTTTTATGCGTTTTTGCGCGGCATCAGCCAATCGGGAATCCATGAAATGGTAGAGTTTCGTTTTCACGGCAGGGGCGGTCAGGGTACGGTGCTTGCTTCCATTGCGCTGGCCAAGGCGTTCTTTCAAGCGGGTTACTGGGTGCAGACGTTTCC
>JAKJDB010000696.1 GCA_022706175.1 Candidatus Zhuqueibacterota bacterium
CCTGCTCTTTTTATCCTTCGGCGGCGAAGAGATGGGTTTTTATGGTTCGCAATATTTCGTCGACACCTACAAAAAGATCCGCGACATCGGTCTGATGATCTCCGCCGATATGACCGGCGCCCCTGGAGAAATCATCACCATCATGGAGAACAAGCAGGGCCAGGCGCCGCGCCGGCTGATGGAAGACGCCTTTCGTCTGAATCGCAGCATGGGCATCAACCCCTTGCGCTATCCGACTCATTTCGGCGCCATCAACACCCTGCTCGAAGCCGCGGGCTCGGATCATGACCCGTTCCTCAAAGTGCATATTCCGGCTCTGGTTTTCTCCACAGGACTCAACACCTCGCCCATCCACAGCGCCCAGGACCAGCTCCGCACCATCGATAAAAGCCAGCTCGATCAGTGCGGCCGGTTTATCGATACGCTGCTGATCCATTACCAGAGCGGCACACTGCCGGCGAGAAAACTGGATCACTATATTCTGTGGGAGCTCTTTGGCCGGCTGTTGTTCATCCCGCCCTGGCTGGGATGGGCGACCATCCTCATCGCCCTTGCCGCCGGTCTGTCGGCCTTTTTGCACAACCGCCGGCAACGGATCAGGATGGACCCGGCCCAACGCCCCCGCTTCGCGCCGCTCAAGCTGGCGCTGCTGTTCTCAGTCGTGCTGGCGGCCGCACAAACCGGTGAGGCGCTTATCCAGGCGGTAAAAGGCCTGCGCTATCCCTGGCTGGTGCATGTGACAGCCTACCTGTGGCTGATGATCTTTTGGGCCATCGGCGGATTGTGGTTGGCTCTGCGCATCGGCCGGCGCTGGCGATGGAATCCCGATCCCTCTGTCTATGCCGGCGCTGCGCTGATCCTCCTCGCCCTCTCCACCGCTGGCGCCGCTTTTCTCAGCGTCCGGCTGGCAACCTATCCCGCAGCAAGCCTGCTGCTTTTCTCCCTTGCAGTGCTGTGCCGACCGGCTTGGCTCAAAGCCCTGTTCGGCCTGCTGACGCCCCTGCCCATGCTGCGTCTGGCCCTGGCCGAACTGACAGAGATGATCGCCCGCCTGTTAACAGCAAACGGCAGTTGGATCGACCGTTTTTTCGAATCTGTGCTGTATACGCTGGGCCTCTCCCTGGTTGCGCTGGGATTCCTGCTGCCGTTTATCCTCTCCTTCGCCTGGGTGGTGTTGAAACTGACGAGCTTGAAAAAAATGCTGCAGCAATTCCGCAGCCGTACCGGAGGAGTGCTGGTGGCGTTGCTGCTGCTGGTGACGACTTGGCACACCTGTCGCCTGCCCTCGCACGACGCTGATTGGCGGCCCTCTGTTCGACTGAACGCAACCAATGACCTGCGCACACACAAAAACAGCGTAATCCTGAACGGCAATGAGTATTTTGAGGACATCCGCATCCGGGCCGGCAGTCAGACCTGGCGCTTTGACGGCCGCACACACAAAGAAACCGTCACCATGCCGTTCACTGCGGACTGGATGACCATCACGGGAGAGCAGACGGCCAGGAGCGGAAAGATGGACACAGTGCAGATCGATTGGCTGCTGCACAGCGCCAAGCCCTGGCATACTGTCAAGCTCCTCATTCGGCCGGACACCCTGACCCTGGAGGACGTGGAGAGCCCGGTCAAATTTGTCCACCATAAAAACAAACTGACGTTTGAATGGGGGGCGCAGCCGCCCGAGTCATTGTGGGTGAAAGCGACGTGGCTTCTGTATCCCGGAGCCCGGTTGATCCGTTCGCTGACCGCGGTGTATGCCATGCCCCCGACAGCACTGACCGTCACTTCGCCGGTGGCTGCGGTCAGTTATCGCACCACCCTGACACGAACAGATACCCTGGAGATCAAGGATGGCAGAATCAGAACCCCTTCGCATTCCGATTGACGGAACTCTGGATCTGCACACTTTTTTGCCGCAGGAGGTCAAGGATCTGTTGCCTGACTATCTCGAGGCCTGCCGGGAGAAGGGCTTATTGGAGGTGCGCGTCATTCACGGCAAGGGGACCGGAGCGTTGCGGGCTACCGTCCATGCGATTCTGCAGCGGTTGCCCTACGTCCTTCGCTATCGGTTGGCCGGCGAAGAACGCGGCGGCTGGGGCGCGACCATTGTATGGCTCACCGGCCCTGCAGCGGCCGGCGCTGGCGCGGACGGTTCAGGATCAGCGCACCCGCTTTAAGAAAGCATCAACCCTTCATGCGAACGAACGTCCAACATTTCCCCATTGAAAAAATTGTGCCGGATCTGATCGCCGGCCTGACCAACTCGCGGCGGGTGGTGTTGAGCGCACCGCCGGGCACAGGCAAGACCGTGCATCTTCCTCTGGTCCTGCTGCAGGCCGGTCTGACGAGCGGAAAAAAAATCCTCATGCTGGAGCCGCGCCGATGGGCGGCGCG
>JAKJDB010000697.1 GCA_022706175.1 Candidatus Zhuqueibacterota bacterium
AGAACCGCTGGGCTTTTGTCGATCTGGCGCACGCCCATATTTACATCACCGACAAGAATGGCCAGGTGTTGAACACCGCCCAGCTTTTTCATTTGAATCAACACGATGCCTTTGACGGGGTTCAAGCGCGCCTGTATATGGACTGGGAATGGCCGAGCAAAGTGGGGCTCTCTTTTTCCGATACCGTGGTAACGGTGCCCTACCCGCGCTGCAACGAAGCCGTGCGCAGTGAATTTACCGCACACTCTATTTTGAAATACCGCCGGCCGCCGAATGTGGAGGACGTACGCGAAATCTATACGGGATTTTTCCGTGATCGTACGTTTTTAACCGGCAACCTTGAACGTTATCTCTGCAAGCCGCAGCTCGCTTATTCGCTGTATCCCACGGAAGGGGTGCGGACCTATGTGATCCGCCGCACTCTATTCGCCGCCCTGATGGCTTGTCTCCTGCTCTGGCTCTTTTTCAGCTTCTACAGAGAAAAAGGACCGGCGCCGCCTCCCGGGCCTGAGTGCACGTCCGATGGAGACCAGCCTGCGTTCTGAAGAAGGGTGGCCGCCCTGTGAAGCGATGACCGCTGACGAGCAGGCTTTTCTAACTTGCCCGGTGGGCAGGCGCGAACAAAGGACCGCCTGACCAGCTTAATCATTTTTAACTCTGGAGACCGTTATGGCAAACCGTTTCACTTTTTTTGTCGCCGGCGCTCTGGTTCTTCTCCTCGGCCACGTTGATGGTGCGGATGACCTGTTTAAACCGGACCATCGCCTGTGGACACCACAGCCGGATGAGGTCTATCTTCAGGAAGTGTCTGAGAAAATAGTTACGGCCAGTCCGGTTACATCCGTCGCCCTGGTCAAAGGCCAACTCTTTCTGGTGATGCAGGGCTCGATCCATCGCCTGGACAACGGTGCGGTGATCCCCATGGCTCAGGCTCCGGCTGCAATCCGCCGGCTGATGGTTGTGCAGGAGCGGTTGTACGCGCTGGCTGAACCCGGTCTGTTTCAGTGGGATGGAGCGGGGTGGAGCCGTTTGAGCGACAGGCCGATCATCGATCTGTGCCTGCACCGTGGGGTGCTGCACGCCGCAACCGAGGAGGACATCTATCGGTACGAGCAGAGCGCATGGGTCGATATCAAACCCAAGGGCGGCTATCTGTCCAGCGATATCACGGTGGTCATGGCCGACGGTTCGCAGGTGTTGAGCGATCCGGTGCGGCTGGGTCCCATTCAGCGTATCGCCTCTTACAGCGGCACGCTCTATGTCCTGCGTCCGGGAAAACTGGTGCTGTTCGACGGCCGTATCGTCAACGAGAACCATATCGATTGGGGCGCACTGGCTTCGCCGAACACCAATGATCTGCTGGCTATGGGCAGCCGGCTTTTTATCGCTACGGACCGCGGATTGAGCGTTTTGCGCGGCGCTGCTCTAACGACGATCAAAGGGACCGATGGCCTGCCGGTGGAAGAGACCACCTGTCTGAGCCAGGGCTTTGATCAAGATGTATGGATCGGCACCACCACCGGCGCTGTGCGCATGCTCAAAAACAGCTGGCATTATTTCGGCCCCGAACGCTGGTTGCCGGCGAACCATGTTCACGCCATTGCGGTGGAGGGCCGCACGGTTGCCGTTGCGACCGATGGAGGCGTCGGCCTGATTCGTTATGAGCCCTATACACTGGCCAAAAAGGCCATGTATTATGAACGCCATCTCGAGGCATTCGGCCACAAACGGCTGGGTTTCATCCATTCGCTCTACAGGAACACGGACACCGGCGAGTGGATCCGTGAGGTGAGCGATAACGACGGCGGCCATACGGCGCCGTATCTGACCGCCATGTGTTACAAATATGCCGTCACAGGCGATGAGGCGGCCCGCCGCGAGGCGGTCAATTCCTTCAAGGCCATGATCTGGCTTGAACAGATCACGCAGAAAAAAGGCTTTGTGGCGCGCGCCATCTGGTCGACCACCGGAGATCAGGACAAAATGGCCAGTCAGGGCTCAGGTGGGCTGCCGGCGAAATGGTATCCCAGCAAAGACGGCAAATGGTACTGGAAGGGCGATACCTCCAGCGACGAGATCGACGCGCATTTTTACGCGGTGTCGCTGTTCCATGATCTGGTCGCTCAGGGAGAGGAAAAGGAACTTGCCAAACAGCATCTGCTCCACATCGCCGATCATATCATTGCCAACGGATGGGTGCTGCGCGACATGGACGGTCAGCCGACGCGCTGGGGTCGCTGGGATCCGGACTATCTGCTGCGTCCCTACGGCTATGCGGCCCGAGGCCTGAACGGCATGCAGGCGCAAACCTACATGCTCACCGCCCTCGCTCTATCCGGCAACCGGAAATACCGGGACGCGTTCGACCAGTTGATGCGTTGGGGGTATCAG
>JAKJDB010000698.1 GCA_022706175.1 Candidatus Zhuqueibacterota bacterium
CCGCCGGCCACGCGGTCGAGGATCTGCAATTCCACCTCTATCTCAACGGCTTCCGCAACGATCAGTCGACCTTTATGCGCGAATCCAGAGACCGCCATCGCGTTGAAACGCTCAGCGAAGAGGGTTGGGGCTACATCCAAATCGACTCCCTGACCAACACCGCCGGTGAAGAGTGGCTTCCCCGTACCGCCTTTATCCAGCCGGACGACGGCAACCCGAACGACAAAACCGTGCTTCACCTGCTTCTCCCCACACCCCTTAACCCCGGCAAGACCATCACGCTTCATATGGCCTTTACCGCCAAACTGCCGGAACCGCCCATGGCCCGCACCGGCGTCAAGAGCGAGTTCGTCATGGCCGGCCAGTGGTTTCCCAAGATCGGGGTGTATGAAAACAGCGCGTGGAACTGCCATCAGTTTCATGCTCATTCCGAGTTCTATGCCGATTTCGGCGTCTACAATGTCAACATCACCGTGCCCAAGGACTACATCGTCGGCGCCACCGGCCTTTGCTATGCAACGACGGAGAATCCCGATTCTACCGTCACCCATCGCTACCACGCCGAGGATGTCCATGATTTCGCCTGGACCGCCAGCCCTGATTTCATCGTCCTCAACGGTGAAAGCCAGGACGTCAAGATTCGCGCCCTTGTCCAGAAAGATCATGCCTCCATGGCAGAGCGCTACCTCAAGGCGGCCGAGATCGCCGTCGCCTGGTTCCAGGATCAGTACGGCGACTATCCCTATCCCAACCTCACCGTCGTCGATCCCCGCCGCGGCGCCGGCGCAGCAGGCGGCATGGAGTACCCGACCCTGATCACCGCCTGGGGCGCCTACGGACAACCGCAGGGCTTTCGCGCCCTCGAGATGGTGATCATGCACGAGTTCGGCCACAATTACTGGTACCACCTCGTCGCCACCAACGAGTTCGAGGAAGCCTGGCTCGACGAAGGGATCAACACGTTCAGCGAAATGCAGATCCTCGCTGACACCTATGGCCATGCCGGCAACATGATCGATCTCTGCGGGATCCGCGTCAGCGACGCCCACCTGCAACGCATGGGCTACATCGCCGAACCCGGCCTCGATCCGGTGCTTCAGCCCGCCTGGAAATACTATTCGGGAAGCGACTACTCCTCGATGTCCTACAACAAGCCCGGACTGATGCTGCTCACCCTGCAAAACATGGTCGGCCGCGAGACCATGAACCGCATCCTGCGCACCTGGTTGGAACGCTGGCGGTTCAAACATCCGCGCAGCAGCGATTTCATCGCTGTGGTCAACGAGGTCACTGGGCAAAATTTCGACGGATTCTTTGATCAGGCCCTGCGGACCACCGCGGTGCTCGATTACAGCGTCAGCGAGATCAGCAGCGATGAGGTGGAAGAAAGCCGCGGCTTGAACTTTTTCCCCGCCGATTCGATCGCTGCCGATTCGGCCGCTGATTCGGCCGCTATCGCGTTGACCACCACTGCACTCACGGCGGACACCCTGGATGCGAGCGGATTCGAGCCGGATTCGGCCTCTCTGCGCCAAAAGGCAAAGCCCGACAGCACCGAACAGGCTGCGGAGGAGAAACTCTACTGTTCCACCGTAAAGGTGCGCCGGCTCGGCGAGTTTATCTTGCCGGTGGAGCTGCAAATGATCTTTAGCGACGGCGATACGCTGATTGAAAAGTGGGACGGCAAGGAGCGCTGGCACGCATTCTCCATCACCAGGCCTGCACGCCTGCTCTCAGCCGCCATCGATGCGGAGAACAAGATTCTTCTCGACGTCCAGCTCACCAACAACAGCCGCACATTGGAGAGGCCGTCGCGCGGAAAAGCCAAACTGACCGCGCGCCTTCTCTTCTGGACGCAATTCTTCATGGACATGCCGAAATTCTTCAACCTTTTTACCGTTTTCTCACCAAACCTGTAACCAGCTGCGAGGGACTCTTGATGATACTACCCGCACTCCGATCAGCACTGGTCCGCCTTCTCTCGCTCAAGCGGCTCTGGTTGCTCTACTATCTCAGCGGACTGGTTTTCGCCGCCGTGGTGGCCTTGCCCGCCGCCTGGATCGTCAACAACTATGCCGGCCGAACCCTCGCCGCCGAACGGCTCAGCGGATTTATGGATATGCATTTTGTCATCGAGCTTGTGCACTACCGCAGCAGCGCTCTGGGCGCGCTCTTTCCCCTTATGATGATGATGTTCCTTTTCTTTTCGCTGCTGATGCTGTTTTTCTCCGGCGGCGCACTCAAGCTCATGGCCGGCGATCGCCCCTACCAGCCGGCCGAATTCTGGGAGGCCTGCAGCCGTTATTTCAGCCGCTTTCTTCACCTTCTTCTCTGGAGCTTGCCCTTGCTTGCGTTGCTCTTTCTGCTCCCAGCCCTGACCGATCTGG
>JAKJDB010000699.1 GCA_022706175.1 Candidatus Zhuqueibacterota bacterium
TCGGCGGAGAACCGGCTCGCCAACTCGAGGGACAGCTCGGTCTTGCCGACCGCCGTGGGACCGATCAAGAAATAAACCCTAGGCGCGCTCAAAACGTTTGTCCAATTCTTCGGTGGAAAGGGTGATGATCGTGGGACGGCCGTGTGGACAAAAATAGGGGTTCTGCGTGGCGAACAGCTGGTCGATCAGGGCGGTCATGGCCTCTGTGGAGAGCTTGTCGCCGGTCATGATGGCGCTGCGACAGGCCCAGCTTTTCGCCACCCGCTCCTGGATATCCACCTCGGTCTCCATGTTTTCCTTGTACTCTTCCAGCAGCTCGAGCAGAATTTTTTCCTCCGCTCCGATGCGCAGGCCCACCGGCACGCCCTCCACGACAATGGTGCGGCCGCCGAAGCACTTGATCAGAAATCCCAGTTTTTGCAGCAACGCCAGGATTTCCTGAACGTAATTATAATCTTGAGGGGTCAAATCGATGGTCTGCGGAAACAGCAGCTGCTGCGACGCGGCCTCTGTCCGGGTAAAGCTCGCCTTGGCCTTTTCATAAAGAATGCGCTCATGCGCGGCATGCTGATCGATGACCACCAGGCCGCTTTTAATCTGCGCCAGCACATACTTGTTCTGCATCTGCCAGACCATGGCCGGTGCAGCCGCAGGCTCCGGGTCCCGGCGGACGGTTGCCGGCGGGGTCATCGGGCCGGCGGGCGAGAGCGTTGCCGCGCTGATCGGGGCATCGGGTTGAGAAAAGTCGATCCGGGTTTGATGAAAATCCAAAATCTCCTGTTGCAACGAAGATTGAAACCGGGGCAAATTTTCCGTAGAGCCGCCCGGTGTAAAGCGCTGCAACTGCGGAACGATCGAATCGGTCTGCAGCGCTCGTCTGATCGCCCCGCGGACCAGATCGTACAGCATTTTTTGGTCCGCGAATTTCACTTCGTTCTTGGTGGGATGGACGTTGACATCCACCCGCTCAGGATCGATGTCGAGGAACAGCACATACAGCGGATACTGGCCGATGGGAATGCGTTCGCCAAAGGCTGAAGCGATCGCATACCCCAGCGTCCGGTCACTGACGTACCGGCGATTGATGAACAGATACTGGTCATTGCGCGATCGGCGCAGGCAATCGAAATTGCCGACAAACCCGTATATGGGCGCCAGAGTGTTTTCATCCTTGACCGGGATCAGATTGTCCGCAATGCGGCGACCAAGCACTTCACCGATGCGCATCTGCAGGTCTGTGGGTTTTAAATCGAAAACCGGGTTGGTCTCGTGGACCAGCGTGAACGCGATCTCGGGGTAGGCCAGGGTAAACCGGTTCATCATGGTCAGAATGTAGCGGTATTCCGTACTCTCGGCGCGCAAGAATTTTCGGCGGGCCGGCGTGTTGAAGAACAGATTCTTGACGGCAATCAGCGTTCCGGGATTGCCCCCGGTTTTCGCAACCTGATCGACCGCGCCGCCCTCGATGGTCAGCAACGTGCCCTCCATCTCGCCGCGGGGAACGGTGCGCACCTCCATCCGGCTCACCGCTGCGATACTGGCCAACGCTTCACCGCGAAAGCCCAGCGTGGCGATACGTTCGATATCGCGATAGGTTTTTATTTTCGAAGTGGCATGCCGTTGCAACGACAGAATGGCATCCTCCTCGTTCATGCCGCAGCCGTCATCCACCACCTGAATGAGCCCGCTGCCGCCGGCTTTGATGACCACCGTGATGTGCCGGCCGCCGGCATCGATGGCGTTTTCGACCAGTTCCTTGACCACAGAGGCCGGCCGGTCGATCACCTCACCGGCCGCAATTTTATTGATCAGGCTTTCAGAGAGAATATGAATTTTGCGATCGCTTACTTTCATGCTTCATCGAATGAGTGGTTGGCGTGGACTCGGTTTTCCGCTTCGTAACCGTAGGACGAAGACGGATGACTAGGTATGCGGGAGAAAGGAGGAAAGGCGACGGTGCAAGCCCGCTGCGTGTGCATGCGCTCAGCCAAGCGCCACATCCAGGGTCATCATGAGGGCAAATCCCAGCATGGTGCCGATTGTGGCGATGTGGGTGTTTTTCTCCAGCTGCGACTCTGGAATCAGCTCCTCCACCACCACATAGATCATGGCGCCGGCGGCGAACGCCAACGCATAGGGCAACAGAGGCTTGATCAACAGCACGGCGGCCGCTCCGAGCACTCCGGCGATCGGCTCCACCACGCCCGACAGCTGTCCCATGCAAAAACTTTTCATCCGGCTGATGCCTTCACGACGCAAGGGCGCGGACACCGCTAATCCCTCGGGAAAATTCTGAATGCCGATGCCGATGGCCAAAGCAACGGCGCCGGCCAGTGTGGCAGACGGCAGATGAGCTCCCAGCGCGCCAAAGGCAACACCCACC
>JAKJDB010000700.1 GCA_022706175.1 Candidatus Zhuqueibacterota bacterium
GCCTGGGTTTGCATGGAACCGCGATCATTCCTCTTTTATTGGGATACGGCTGCACTGTTCCGGCGATCATGGCCACTCGCATCATCACCCGACCAAGGGACCGCTTTATAGCCTCCACGCTGGCGCTGTTCGTACCCTGCTCAGCGCGCATGACGCTGATCCTTGGATTGGTCGGTTTTTATCTGGGCGGGGCCTATGCCTTTTGGCTTTTGATCTTCAACCTGTTGATTATTCTGAGCATCGGCTTGGTTCTTTCACGCCTTTCCCCTGAAGAGACGCCGGGCATGATCATGGAGATGCCGGCTTTTCAAGCGCCCAGCGCGCAAGTGGTTTTGGCTAAAACTTGGCTGCGCATCAAGGATTTTATCGTGATCGCCTGGCCGCTGTTGATTTTGGGCAGCCTCTTTCTCAGCCTCACCGAATGGCTGCACTGGCAAGAGGGGATCAACCACATGTTTTCACCCCTTACCCGGTTGTTGGATCTGCCGGAAAAGATCGGCTTGACGATCATTTTTGGGGTGCTGCGAAAAGAGTTGTCGATGCTCATGCTGTTTCAATCCCTAGGCACCACTGAAGTGCTGACGGTAATGACGCCGGTACAGATCATGGTGTTTACGGTTTTTATTTTGTTTTACCTGCCCTGCCTGGCCACCTTTGGCATCATGGTAAGAGAGTTGGGAATGCGTAAAACTATTCTGGCCTCAACCCTTTCGCTGGGTTTGGCCATCTGTCTGGCGTGGCTCATGCGTTTTATCGCCCCGCTTTTCCTCTAAGCTTACAAGGAGTGCCGCTATGCGTCGTTGGATGTATCTGCTGTTTCTGTTTTGTCTTCCGGCTTATGCTGAAAGCGAACTTTCCGGCCGAGTGGTGGACCGGCTGCAAAACCGGCCTCTGGCCGGCGCCAATGTGCGTCTTGAGAACAGCTATCGCGGTCTGGTCACCGATCGAGAGGGCCGATTCTCCTTTACCCGACTTCAGCCGGGTGAATACACCCTCGTTGTCTCGTTCATCGGCTACGAGCCGGAACGTCGCTTGGTCACGGTTGCCTCTGACTCCAGTCAGGAGCTGACCTTCGCGTTGTCTCCGGTTCTGTTGAATTATTCCGACGTCATGGTCACCAGCACTAAAGCGGACCGCCAGCTGCGCGATGTGGCGATGCCGATCGCAGTGGTTCGTGCGGAACAGATTGATCGTTTGGCGCCCGTCTCTGTGACCAATGCTCTGCAGAGTGAGCCGGGTTTGAGCCTTGGCCGCGATGGAATCTGGGGCACCACCCCCAATGTGCGCGGCCTGGCCCGTAACCATGTGGTGGCGTTGGTGGACGGCAACCGCATCGATACAGCCAACGATCTGGCGGCCGGATTGTCCATGATCGATGTGAACGATATCGAACGCATCGAGGTCATCAAAGGCGCCGCCTCCTCCCTGTATGGATCCGGCGCCATGGGCGGCGTGATCAATATTATCACCAAGGATGGCTGGTATCAGGATCAACCCTATGTACAATTCGGTCTGGTCGGTGGGTTCGCCTCGGTCAATCAGTCGGGATTGGGAAAACTGTCGATCACGGCCGGTTCACGACGCTGGCATCTCTATGCCTCGGGCATGCTGCGCAAAGCCGATGACGCCCGTACGCCGGTAGGATATCTGAACAGTCAATATCAGGATAAAAGCGCCATCGCTCGGCTGGGCTGGCGGCCGGGACAGAAGAGTGAACTGCTCTTCAACTATCAGCGCTACCATGCCGAGGATGTCGGCATGCCGGGCGGGTATCCGATTTTTCCGGTCAACGCCGATGTGCGCTATCCTAAAGAGGATCGGTCGCTTTACAGTGTGGAGTATCAAATCCGCGATCTGTCCGCCCATTGTTTAAAGACCGTGATTAAATATTTTTATCAGGATATTTTGCGTGATGTTGAGAACATTCCACATCTGGTCAACCAGATACCTGCCTCAGGCGGACAACCGGCCAGAAGGGTGTCGGTGCTGAAAATTTCTCCCGGCGCGTTGCACAAAACCCATGGGGTGCAGATGCAGAGCAACTGGCACTGGGGTCCCTCGCATCATTTCATCGCCGGGGTGGATGTGTGGCAGAAAAAGTATGAAGGGTACCGCAGCCGGGAAAGCAAAATCGAAGTGCTGAATCCGACCACCGGCGCAGTTCAAAAAACCACTAATAAAACCGTTGGCGATCTGCCGTTGCCCGACGCCTATTATCGCAGCATGGGACTGTTTAGTCAGTATGAATGGTCGCCACAGCGTTCGAAATGGCAGGTCACCCTGGGCGGACGCTATGATTTGATTCAAGTGGAAAACGAGATGGGGGTGAATCCCTTATATGAGATCACCGACGGCGTTCGCAATGATGCGCCTGCGG
>JAKJDB010000701.1 GCA_022706175.1 Candidatus Zhuqueibacterota bacterium
GCATTTGTCGGCAACAAGATCACCGGACCGGCCGATGAGGCGTTTATCCGCCAATCTTTAGCGGAGCAGGAATTCATCGGCATGATTCCTTTTGCCGAATCTCTGCGCCGTGCCGACCGCGACGGCGTATCGGTCATGGATCATCTCGATGCGGAATTAGCCCGCTGTTTCGCGGAAATTTTAACCAAAGCAACCGCCTCGCGCTGATTTCCATGACAGCGCCGGGTCGAAAGAGCTGACTCGAATTTTCAGCCGATGGCTGCGCCGGTCCGTTCGTTTCAGCGCAAGCCGCGTTAATTATTCGGTCTTTTTTTTAAGCGAATAGAATGTCTCGATTCATCGCCATTACCGGCAAGGGCGGCGTAGGCAAAACCACTCTGGCTGCTCTGCTGGTCACACGTTTGATCCGCCGCGGCCGCAAACCCGTTCTCGCCGTCGATGCCGACCCCAACGCATGTCTGGACGCGGCGCTGGGCGTACAAGTCAGAAAAAGTTTGGGAACTGTGCGCGAGGAGGCCAGAGAAATCGCCGGCAAAGGCATGGCCACCGGCATGGCCAAGCAACAGCTGCTGGAGTTGAAAATCGCCGAAAGTTTAGTGGAGGCAAGCGATTTTGACCTCATCAGCATGGGGCGTCCTGAGGGGCCGGGCTGCTATTGTTATGCAAACAATGTATTAAAAAACGCCTTGGCGCAGATAGCGGATAATTATCCCTATGTTGTTTTGGACAATGAGGCGGGGTTGGAAAATCTATCGCGCCGGATCGTGCAATCGGTTGATCTGTTGATCCTGGTCGCCGATCCGTCGCAACGGGGCTTTGAGACGGTGCAGCGTCTCAGCCGCCTGACCGCCGAAATGGGCATTGTCTATAACCGATGCGCGTTGGTGGTCAATCGCCTGCGGCGTGTGCAACTGCCGGAGTGCAGTCAACACATCGCAGATGCCGTGGGCGCTGATTATCTCGTCGCTCTGCCCGATGACGAACAGATCGCGTCCATCAGCGAACACGGCCGACCGCTGCACACGTTGTCCGACGATCATGCGGTGGTGCAGAAAATCGATCTGTTTCTCAGCGATGCGGGCTATTGAAAAAGTCAGGACACTCACCGTTCCAGCGACAGTGCTGCAACCATCGACCTCGCGGCGTTTTCGAGCAGTACGGCACAACACCAGGAGAAGGAATTGATGGGAAATGAAACGGTTGCGGTTCATCAGCGGGTATCGGACCAGGCCTCGCTGCAAGTGCTGTCAAAAGCCGGGACTGATTGTATTGAGACGTGTTTTGACCGTGCCGATCTGCAAAAAGCCGGCTGCAAGTTCGGCGCCGGCGGCATCTGTTGCCGGATCTGTTATATGGGTCCCTGCCGGATCACCGCTAAAGCGCCGTATGGAGTCTGCGGCGCCGATGCCGACACCATTGTTGCGCGCAATTTTTTACGCGAGGTGGTCGGTGGCACTGCGGCGCACTCGGATCACAGCCGCCATCTGGTGCTGCGTCTGAAAAAAGTGGCCGAAGGCGATGGCAACGGCTATCACATCAAGGACCGCAGGGCTCTTTACCGCAGCGCTCGGGCCTACGGCGTGGAAACCCAGGGCCGCAGCGATAACGAAATCGCGCTCGAATTGGTCGACCTTTTTCTGGCCGAGTTCACCAGCCAGGAAGAAATTCTCAAGACATTGTCCCTGGCGCCTGAAAAGCAGCAGGCCTGGTGGAAACACCAGCAAGTCGCGCCGCAGGGAATCGATCGAATGATCGTCGAATCCATGCACCGCACCCATATGGGTGTGGATCACGACTATCGCCATCTGCTGCTGCAGGCGTTCCGCACCGCCCTGGCGGATGGCTGGGGAGGTTCCCGTATTGCCACCATGGTCTCCGACATTCTCTTCGGCACTCCGGTGCCGGTGCGCAGCCAATCCAATCTCGGGGTTTTGGGCAAAAACACGGTCAACCTGCTGGTGCACGGCCATGAACCGGAGCTGTCGGAAATGCTGGCCGTGGCGGCGGGATTACCGGAGATTGTCCAGGCCGCCCAGGCAGCCGGCGCCGAGGGAGTCACTCTGGCCGGCATCTGCTGCACAGCCAACGAAATCCTCATGCGACACGGTATTCCAGTCGCCGGCAATTTTCTCCAGCAGGAATTGGCCATTGTCACCGGTGCGGTGGAGGTCATGATCATCGATGTGCAATGCTGCATGCCCAGCCTGCCGCAAGTGGCGGCGTCCTACCACACCCGCATCGTTTCTACCTCAGAGCTGGCGATGACCGCGGGCGCCATGCACCTCCCCTTTAACGCTGATGAGGCTCTGGAATCGGCCAAGGCGATTATCAAACTGGCGATCGACAACTATAAAAACCGGGATCCTGAAAAAGTC
>JAKJDB010000702.1 GCA_022706175.1 Candidatus Zhuqueibacterota bacterium
AATGCCGTTGACCGCTGCCAGAAGGGTAAAGTGAATATCGCTGCCGAACGGCATCTCATAAGGTCCCAGGCTGACATACGGATTGGGTCGAGCGACGGTCACCGGATCATCCGGTCGTTCATACCCCATCTCCTGCGGACTGGCCATATGCCGGCCGCCGAAATAGTATTCGTAGGCCTCTTGGGTGGAAAAGAACTGCTGGGTGCCGACTCTCCACACCGTTGAAAAAGGCTGCGATAAATCGTTGGTCGTATCGTTGGGACTTTTATCGGCGTGCAAAAGGCCTAATCCCAAATACTGATGAGAGAGCAGCCGGCCCATGCCGGGCGATTGCTCGAAAAAGCCCGTATTCATATCCGGATCGCCTGTGTCATCCCAACCGGATTTGCCGTTATTGCCGTCCCAAGCGTAAAATATTCTCAAGGAATCAGCCGTACGATCGCCGGCGGGATGCAGAGGCGACCCGCTTCCCAGATAATCCAGATAGTTCTCTCCATAGTATTCCACCCAGTCATCCGTGCTGGTTTCAATGACCGAGCTGGGCGTTTGTTCAGCGCCTTCATGGCTGACCATGGGCAAAAAAGCGTAGGTAAAGCACAGGTCATGCAAGACCTGGTTATCCAGTTCAACCGTGTTCAAATTTTGATTCACGTTTCCGCTGTTGACCACATTGAAATCGATATACAGATAGCTGTCAAACGGGGGGGACGCATAGGCGTAATACACCTGCTCCACGGTCAGGCCCACGTCAAAAGACCATTTGATCACGAAAGCGGCATCGCTGATAAGGTTGGGATCCAGTTCATCGTATTCCTGCCTGGCCGGTTGAAGTTCACCATCCACCACCAGTACGGGCGGCGGTTGGCGTAGCACGAGCTTGAACTCGTGGCCGACACAGCCGTAGCGAGCGCCGTTGGGATGTACCATCAGGCTTTCGCCGACGCCGCCAACCATGTAGGGGTAAAACTTTTTCTTCCAATCGGTCCAATTTTTCATACCATAACCGAGACCGCACTCCCGGGCACAACCATTCATCAGATCCATGGGTTTTGCAGCGCCCACGGCACGGTAGTGATTCCCCGGCCAGCAAAATGAGCGATGGAAGCCTCCGGAGGGAATATCTTCATCCTCATGCCACAGCTCTCCGATACAGAGCAATTTCCGCCCCGTGATCTGCTGCGCGGAGAGACTGCCGAACAGAACCACCATGAGGATCGCGACGCTCTGCCTGAAAAGGGCCCCCCATGGCCTCCTCGTTCGCTGGATCATAATGACAATCCTATGCTCAGTCGCTGCATCAAGCCGAACGCGCTGAAATCCGCAACGGCATAATCGATCTGCAAACCGGTCTTCAGATAATGGAGAATGAATCCCACGCCTGCGGACCAGCCCTGTTCATCAAAATTGATTTTGTAGCCGCCACGGAGGAAAACCAGTCTCCGATAGGCATATTCCAACCCGAACTGCGCTCGTTCGGTATAGTCCCGAGGATGCTGAATTTCATAAGAGAAGGTCAAGCGGTCGTTTGTACGACTGGGCAGAAAGATCTGATTGAGATCCATGGCCATGCCGAAACGAAAATTCAAGGGAATGGGTTTGTTGGCGAAATTCTGCACGGCGATGCCGATGCAGAGATTTTTAAACCCGGAATTGTAGAGTGTGCCGAAATCATAGGCCACCACGTCGGTTTCGTTGTCCACCTTTTTGGTCGCCTCGAAATCAGAACCAACATACTCCCAGATTTGGCTGGAGCCCAGCCTCTGATAGGCGTATTTCGCCTGACCGCCGATGAAAAGTCGATCGGTGATCTGCCGGGAATATCCCAAGCCGAACGCGTATTCGCCGACGTCGAATGTGCCAAGGCTCTGATACCCCTCCCAGGCATGGGCATCGACCACGGTTCTTTCAAACGTGCCATAGTTTACGCTGAGGTAATTCACCGTAAAGGTGCCCCACCGGCCGGCGGTGTAAGAGGCAACGGCTGATTGGTAGCTGGAGCCGGACAGCCAGTTGGAATAGTTGAAGCTCAGTCCGAGACCGTCGACGAACGCCGTGCCCGCTGGATTATAAAATACGCAATTAGGATCGCCGCTGACAGCGCTGTAAGCGCCGCCGAGGGCGATGGCGCGTGCGCCCATCTCCAGCTTGAGAAATTGCAGCTTGCTCTGTGCCACTTTTTTCATCGCCACCGCCGGTGCGGACAGCAGCGCGCAACCAAGGAACAACGCCGGGATTATGACAGCTGTTCGTTTGCTCATGAGCTCGACTCCCAGTTAACGGGAAAAATTGAAACGCAAACCGACATAGTATCGGACAGGTCCGCCGACGCGATAGTAGTAATTATCACCCGGCTTTTCGGCGGGATGGAC
>JAKJDB010000703.1 GCA_022706175.1 Candidatus Zhuqueibacterota bacterium
GCTGGGCCGCTTCAGCTACCCCCGACGTATCCGGTTTTGTTTTTTTCAGCAGGCGGATTATGTCGCTCTGGCCAAACGTTATCGCCGCTATGTGCAGGAAAAAGGGCATCTGGTTTTGTTGAGCGAAAAAATCAACCGAACGCCCCGTTTGGCCAACCTGATCGGAGCGCCGGTGATACATACCTCCATTCTCTATCATATACAGCCCCGCTCCAGTTACTATGATTCAGTAAATCTGCACAAAAATCACCAGCTGGTCTCCTTTGCCGAACGCGCCGCCCAGCTGCGCAAGCTGTCCGACAAAGGCGTGAACAGAGCTTACCTGCATCTGGACGGTTGGGGACTGCGCGGATACGACAACCTGCACCCGGATATTCTGCCGCCCTGTCCGGAGGCGGGCGGCTGGGAGGGCATACGGCAATTCGCCGAGGTGTGCGATAGTCTGAACTATGTCTTTGCGGTGCACGATCAGTATCGCGATTATTATCTGGACGCCGCCTCTTATGATCCGGATCACACCATTCTGCTCAGCGACGGCACACGTGATTTCGGCCACACCTGGTACGGCGGCGATCAGTCCATTCTCTGCCCCAGCCTGGCGCCGGGAATGGTACGGCGCAATCACCGATCGCTTTTAGATCACGGCGTCAAGTTGCGTGGCGCTTACCTGGATGTCTTTGACGTGGTGCCGCCGGACGAATGCTACAATCCGCATCACCCGGTCACGCGCAGCGCTTGTCTGGCCTATCGCGCCGAGTGCTTCAACTATGTCCGATCTTACGGCGGCATCATCAGCTCGGAGGAGCCGTGCGATTGGGCGATCCCTTATTTGGATCTGGTCCATCACGGCCCCTATGCCCTGGAACCCAATCCGGGAAAAGGTCCGGCTATCGGCATTCCGATTCCGCTGTTCAATCTGGTCTATCACGATGCGATTCTGTTGCCGTGGTCGAAAGGAGAGGGGGAGTGGGGGGTGCCGCAGACGGATTGGGGATTTCTTCACGGTTTGCTCAACGCCGGATTGCCCTATCTCTCTATAAACCCAGAGGCCGCAGAGATGGAGCAGGTTAAAGCCATGTGCCGGCTGCACCAGCGTGTGGGGTTGCTGGAGATGACCCGTCACGAGTTCCTCGATCAGAGCCGGCGCCGGCAGCGCACCACCTACAGCGACGGAACACAGGTGACGATCGATCTCGATCAGAACACCTATACGATTGCACCCCCCTTGCAATGAACCAGCCGCCGGCCTGCACAGGTCCGGCCATTTTTCAGGAGAAAGGCATGAACAGGAATATCAGCGCGAGGTTGTGTCTGGCCGTTTTCATCTGTACGTATCCCGCCCTCAGCGTCCCGCAAGAGGCCGATAAATGGCCTGCTGCTTGTATCGATGGCGCCGGAGCAGATTGGCGCAGCCTGGGTGAGAACGATTTCCGCCAGGTCAACTGCCATCCCCAGACCTGGACCTGGCAGGCAGAAGGAGTCACCTGCAGCGGCTTACCCATCGGTGTGCTGGCGACCAAGAAGACGTTTACGAATTTTGAGATGGTGGTACAGTGGCGGCATCTGCGCTCGGCCGGCAATTCCGGCATCTTTATCTGGGCGCCGGAACAGGCGTTGCAGGAATTAAAGCCGGACGAGCTGCCCAAGTACGGTATCGAGATTCAAGCGTTGGATCACGGTTATGCCGAACAGTATGAACAACGGACGGGCAAAAGGGGAGACTGGTTCACCACTAACGGCGATGTGTTCGCCGTCGGCAACTCTACCATGATCCCTTTTCCGCCGACCTCGCCCAATGGATCGCGCAGTTTTCCTAAAAAAAACTTGAGCAAAGGCATCGGCGAGTGGAATCACTATTATATCCGCGCCATCAGCGGCGAGGTTCGGCTGTGGGTGAACGGTGAAGAGGTGTCGGGCGGCAAAGAGTGCCAACCGCGCGCGGGCTGCATCTGTTTGGAATCAGAGGGCTCTCCCGTGGAGTTCAAACAGCTGCGCGTTCGTGAACTGCCCTGACCGGCGCTCGAGCCGGCCTTCTCCCAGGCGCCGCGCTCGAGTCGCGGGCGTTAGACCGTTGGCCGCACTTTCGCTTTTATCACTTGACCGTTTTGGGATTCGTTTTTTCAAAGGCATCATCCATGGCCAGATGTATCTGAGTAAAGGTGTCGCCCGGCGAATTGCCTTCCACGATTTTGATGGCTTGAGCCAGCTCGGTATTGTTGAGATAGACCGCCGCGATTTTAGCATCCACCTGCAGATGGGCCACCGGATCCTGTTCGCACATTCTCTTCAGAATGGTGTTGAAAACGCTCATGTCAAGGTAGGGAAAATCAGATTTCATTCGCACCAGCACCTGCAGGGTGCTGTGGC
>JAKJDB010000704.1 GCA_022706175.1 Candidatus Zhuqueibacterota bacterium
AATGACAACTATACCTCGGTGTTGGGCGATTTTGAGAGCCTGCGCGAAGAGAACAAGGGCTTTGTCAACCGGCTCGGCTACCGGCTGGCTGACGGCGTGCAGATGCAGGTGAACAACGGTCTTCAATTCCGCGACGTCGAGGTGGCCTCCTACGGCGCAACAGGCAAAGAGAAAAGCCGGCATCGTTCGGACCAGATCGCAGAGAACGGTTTGTCCGTGTTCGCCCGGGGCAGGGGTTGGCACCATCTGTCGCAATGGACCTATCAGAGCCTGAGCCAAAAGTATGACCTTGAGTCCGGGGCGGTGTCTGTGCCTTTTTCTCAGCGCACGGCGTTCCTCACGCCCAACAACAACAGCCGGCGGTTGTCCATGACCGAAGAGGGCGGCCTGCGCCTGGGCCAAGCGGACTCGCTGTTTGCCGGCGGCGCCATAAGCCTCTTCCGCTATGACACGCCGGATACCGGCAATTTCGACGATCGTGATGAGTGGCGCAGCCATATCCAGATTCTTTACCGTCACCAGTGCCGCCCGGCGCTGCGGTTGGAGATTGAAAGCAGCGTCAACCTGTATCACATGGTCTATCTGTTCGGCGAACGCAGTGCGGACAACAACTGGAACCGGATCCTGCGGCTGCGGCCGGGTTTGTACTACCAGCCCCATCCACGGCTGCGCTGGCATCAATCGTTCGAGGTGCTGGCCAACTATGTCGATTATGATTTTGAGGGCGGCCTGACGTCGACGAAAAGCCATGTGTTCCGTAAATTCAGCATGGATGATTCGCTGAACTGGCGGTTCGCCGATCGCACCTCCTGGTCCGTGGATTACCGGCTGCAGTTGGAGGAGAACGGCCAGCTGTTCTGGCAGAGCTGGAGCGAGCGGGTCATGACCACGCGCACCAGCCACTGGGTGCAGGCCCGACTGAATCATTTCAGCCGCGCCGGCGTGAACCTTTCTCCCGGGTTCACCGTATATCTACGCAAGGAGTGGCGGCACGATCAGAGCGAAACCGGAGCGGAGATCAAAAAATTTGCCGGAACCTTTTTCAGCTATGGACCCATGTTGCGCATCCGCTATGCCCCTTCGGCCAAGGTGCATGTTCTGGTCGATGGCGTTCGGCGACGGGTTCAGCCGGAAGGACAGCCCTTTTATTATATCAATGACCTGGATGTGCAGATCGAGTGCTATTTTTAAAGCCGTAAACCCGACGTGAGGCTCATGGTGTCGCGAAGACGGGAAATCGTGCAAGACCTGGTGGTCCCCAGTGCGGCGGATCAGATCCAGGTGGTGGAGGAGCAGGCCGAGCAGCTGGCTCGCCTCGCCGGCTTTACTGAACAGGAATGCGACAACATCGCCATCGCCATCACCGAGATCGTTGCCAACGCCATTTTTCACGGCAACCAGGGCGATATAGGCAAACAGGTCCATGTCCGTTTTACGCTCAATGAACAGTATTTCATTATCGCCATCCGCGATGAGGGTTCTGGGTTCGATCCGGCGTCTGTGGCCGATCCCCTGCAGCCGGAGAACCTGCTCAAGGATCGCGGCCGCGGCATTTTTATTGTCCGCACCTTGATGGACGATGTGGTTTTCCGCCATGCGGACGTCGGCACGGAAGTGATATTAACCAAGCGTCTGCTGCGTTGACCGTTTGAGTTGCGGCGCAGCATGGACGAGACCAGGTGTGGGATGAGCGGTAGAACATTTTTTTTTCTTTGGCTGTGGGCGATCAGCGCTTTTGCCCAAGCTGCGAGTGAGGCCGATACGTTGCGCATCCGCCGCTTCCTCTTTGTCGGCAACGACAAAACCAGGGAGGAGATCTTGCGGCGGGAGATGAAACTGCGCGAGGGTGATCGTTTCGACGCCGACCAGCTCGAAGCCGACCGCCAGGCCATTCAAAACCTGCGCTTGTTCACCAGGGTGGAGGTGCATCCGCTCCCTGCGGATGACGCGGTGGACGTGTTGATCATCGTCTCCGAACAGTGGTTCCTGTTCCCCTATCTCATTCTGACCACCAATGAACGGTCGTGGGAAAAGCTCTCCTACGGCGCCGGGGTGTCGCATCATAATGTGGCCGGCCGCAACATTCGCCTGAACGGCTCCTTTTGGCTGGGGTATAATCCCGGGGGAAAGCTGAGCTACACCAATCCCTGGATCCGCGGCACGCGCAACCTGTTTCTTCAGGCCAGTCTGTACTCTAACCGCATCAGCAACAAGAACCTCGACTTGCCTGATTTTAATGAACAGCATCAGGGCATGACGTTGGCTGTGGGCAAACGTTGGGGCATCCACACCTATCTGTCCGCAGAAGCAGGCTATCGCCGGGTGGAGACGCCGGCAGGCATTCCGGCCGCTCTTTCCAAGGAC
>JAKJDB010000040.1 GCA_022706175.1 Candidatus Zhuqueibacterota bacterium
CGGAGCGGGTGAATGAGCAGGCTCCCCTTGAGATCATGCCGCTCCGCCACAGTACGCAAGGCCTGCTCGATCTCCGCCGCGGCAAAAACCCCGGCGGCTTCGAACTCGCGGCTCAGTTCCTGAAGCAACGGAGCGGTTTCCGGGCTCCAGCGCTTCTGCAGGGCTTCCGCCTCATAGCTCTCCGGATCCTTGAAGAAGTAGCCGGCCATCCTCCAGAAATCGCCGATGAAATGGAGGCGCTCATGCAGCAGCCCGACAACCCCGAGCAGATAGGCCTGATCGATCTCTCCCAGGGCCTCCGCCTCGGGCATGGCACGCACAGCAGCCGCGATCGACTCGGGGGAGCGCCTCATGATGTGCTCCTTGTTGAGCCAGTTGAGCTTTTTAAGATCAAAAATCGCCGCCGACTTGTTGATGCGGCCAAGAGAAAACTCCTGTACCAGCTCATCGAGGGAAAAAACCTGACGGTCATCCCCCTCCCCGGGATTCCAGCCGAGCAGCGCAATGCAGTTGAGGATGGCCGACTTTTCATACCCCCTGCGGATATAGGAGGCGACATCGGGATCGACCTTGCCGGGGGGCAAAGCCTCCAGGGACTGGATGTCCCGTTTGCTCATCTTGCTGCCGTCGGGATTAAAAATCAGCGGCAGATGGGCCATCTTCGGCGGCTGCCAGCCGAAATACTCGTACAGCAGCAGGTGCTTGGGCACGGAACTCAGCCACTCCTCGCCGCGGATGACATGGGTGATCTCCATGAGATGATCATCCACGACATTGGCCAGGTGATAGGTCGGATAGCCATCCGACTTGAGCAGCACCTGGTCATCCACCTCCTTGCTGTCAAAGACCACATGGCCGCGGACCTCATCCTCGACCTCGAACTTGCGCCCCTCCGGAACGAGCAGGCGGATGGCGTAGGGCGTGCCGTCCGCGATCGCCTCCTCGACCTCTGCGGGCGGGAGGCTCAAACTGTTGCGCATCTCCATCCGGTTGGCGAAATTGTACTTGGCATAGGGATTCCCCGCTGCCTTGGCGCGCGCGCGCATCGCTTCGATATCCGCCGGCGTATCAAAGGAGTAGTAGGCATACCCTTTCTTGAGCAGCTCCTGCGCGTAACCTCGGTAGGTCTCTGTGCGCTCGGACTGAAAATAGGGGCCACAGGCTCCGCCCCAGCGCGGGCCCTCGTCTGGGCGTAACCCCGCCCACTCGAGCACTGAAATCAGATTCTCGACCGCCCCCTCCACAAACCGTTCGCGGTCCGTATCCTCGATGCGCAGAATGAAATCACCGCCCTGATTGCGCGCGTAGAGATAGTTGTAGAGCGCTGTGCGCAGACTGCCGATATGAACAAATCCCGTCGGACTCGGGGCGAATCGCACTCTTGTCTTGGCCACAACCAATCCTTCTGCTGGTTCGTTGACTCTCACAAAAAAATGGCGAATTTCGCCATTTTTTGTTGCGGAGAGGCAGGGATTCGAACCCTGGGTAGGGGTTACCCCCTACAACGGCTTAGCAGGCCGCCCCGTTCAGCCACTCCGGCACCTCTCCAGACGAACTCTTTCCCGCCAGCCAACTCCCTGGCGGAGGGAGGGGGATTCGAACCCCCATGGGTTTTCACCCGGCGGTTTTCAAGACCGCTGCCTTGCCTGTTAGGTCTATCCCTCCCCGGAACTTTAATTTACTGATTATTTATCGAACAGTCAAACGTTTTTTAATCCTTCGCCACACCCTGAACCCGGCTCAGCCCTTGCGCACGAACTGCTTGCCCGCCAATTGCAGCACCAAGCCGCGCAGTTCCAACTGCAAAAGAATGGACAGCACTTTGGCCGTGGGCAGTGCCGCGCTGGACGCCAGCGCATCGATGTGTTGAGGTTCGGCGGTCAAGAGAGCAAGCAGCCGCTCCTCCTCCTGCGAAAGCAGCAGAGAGATGGGTTTGGCCTCAGAGATCGCGCCGCATCCTGGCAATTCTTCCAAAATATCCTCCACACAGGTCACCAGCTTGGCGCCCTGCTGGATCAGGCGGTTGCAGCCGAGGCTTTTGGCGTTGTTGATGTTTCCGGGCAGGGCAAGGACTTCGCGGTTGGATTCCAAAGCATAGTCCGCGGTGATGAGCGCGCCGCTTCCCTGACCCGCCTCGATTACCAGGGTGGCCAGCGACAGGCCGGCGATGATTCGATTGCGGCGGGGAAAAAACGAGGCCTCGGGCTTGGTGGCCATGGGATATTCCGAGACCAGAGCGCCGCGTTCGGCAATCTCCTGCGCCAGCCCGTGGTTCTCCTCCGGATAAATGACGTCCACGCCGCTGGCCAGAACAGCAATGGTGCTGCCGCCGGTCGCCAGAGCGGCTCGATGTGCGCAGGTATCCACTCCTCGCGCCAGTCCGCTGACAACACACAATCCGGCCACGGTCAGATCCCGGCCGAACTGCTCAGCCATCAACCGGCCATAGACCGAGGGGTTGCGCGTTCCCACCACCGCCAGCTGTTTTTGCGACAAACAAGACAGAGAGCCTTGCACGAACAATACAATCGGCGGGTCGTTGATGGTCTTGAGCCATTCGGGATAATCCGCATCCCAAAAGGTGAGCAAATGGGTGTGATGCGTTTGCACTCTTTGCAGCTGGTCTTCGGCAAATCCTTCAGCCGTGCTCTGCTTGATGTGGCCGGCTAAAATCTGATCAATGCCGTCGACCTGCGACAGCTCTCGGACAGACGCTCTAAGAACCTGGTCCGCGGTTTGAAAACGGGCCAACAGCTTGCGCATGCGCCAGGAGCCGATCCCGGGAACATGCCACAGCTGCAATAGCGCCTGAAGCTCGGCAGGTGACATATTCTTCCCCGATTAAGATGTCGTTTTCAGCCTCTCCCACAATATTCGCACCAGTTCATCCAAATGAAGGCCGGCCACGGCAGAGATGACCACGTGGGGATCTCCACGGGATAAGCGGGGTGCGCGGAACCGTTTGGTCAGCAGGTCTTTTTTGGTGAACACGATCACTTTCGGTTTTTTCTGCAACTCTTTCTTATAGGAAGACAGTTCATTCATCAGCACTTTGAAATCCTCTCGTGGATTTTCCGAGGACGCGTCGATGAGAATGGCCAGCACGCGAGTCCGCTCGATATGGCGAAGGAACTGGATGCCCAGCCCCCGGCCGGTATGAGCGCCTTCGATCAATCCGGGGATATCGGCCACGACAAACGACTGGCCGTCTTGATATTGAACGATGCCGAGGTTCGGCTGCAAGGTGGTGAAGGCATAGTCGGCGATCTTGGGCCGTGCGGCCGAGATGCAGGACAACAGCGTCGATTTGCCCGCATTCGGCAGACCGACCAAGCCCACATCCGCCAGCAGCTTGAGCTCCAGCGTCAGCGTCCTCTCCTCACCCTCCTCGCCATCTTCATACTGGCGCGGCGTGCGATTGGTGGAGGAGGTAAAGCGAGCGTTGCCCCGGCCGCCGCGACCGCCTTTGGCCACCACCGCCGTCTGGCCGGCTCGGGTCAGATCCACTATAATCTCTTCGGTCTCTTTATCCAATATCAGCGTACCGACCGGCAGCCGCAGGGTGAGGGTTTGTCCGCTTTTTCCTGTTTTAAGGTCGCCCTGTCCGTGGCGGCCGTTTTGGGCGCGGTATTTGTTTTTATATCTAAAATCCAGCAGGGTGCGCACATGTTCGTCAGCCACCACCACCACGTCGCCACCGTGGCCGCCGTCGCCGCCGGCCGGTCCCCCTTTAGGAACATACTTCTCCCTGCGGAATGCGATGCAACCCGAGCCGCCGTTGCCCGCTTTTATATGTATCTCTGCACGATCGATGAACATGATGAGTTTATTCTCTATTCAATAAAAAGGGCCATGGCAATTTGATGGGATCTACCATGGCCCGTGTCTTAACAAAGAAATCGGTTATCCTTTTGTCGAGAATCGCAGCCGTTTCCGTTTTGAATCCAGATCTAATTGCTTGAGCAGCTTTCGCAGCGCAAACCACCCCGGCTTTTCATAGCCATAGGCGGCAGAGTTCAACGTTTTAAGTATCTGGATGGTGCCCGCCTCCGGATCGTCTCGAATGATCCTTTGCACCTTGTCCTGCAAGGTCTCAGCGGTTTTAACCGCCGCTGTTTTTTTATTGACCGTCTCAGGCGCCGGTGCGGCCGGGGTCGATTTAAAATCGCCTTCAGTGACCGGTGCGGCGATCTCGTAGCCTTTGGCAGCCAGGGTTTTCTCAAAATCCTTGACCGCCTCGTCGATCGTCTCGAACGCCTTGAGAATGAAATGAAATTCCAACAGCTCAAAGACTTCGTACACTTCGGGAATCATGCGCACCAGCTTCAAGTCGCCGCCCTTTTCCCGAATGCCCTTGATCTCGCTGATAAAAATGCCCCAGCCCGCGGAACTGACATAGTCCACATTTCCCAGATCAATGATGATGTTGTAGGAACCGGCCTTGAGCAATGTATTCAACGCATGCTCCAACTCGGACGAGGTGGTGGTGTCGATGTACCCCCCGACCTTGATAATCGAGATGCTGTTACGATACCCTGCCTTTTCAACAGAAAGTTGAATACCTTCCATGTCGGTCTCCAAATGGGAAATGGCCTGCACTACGAAACAAAATATAGCGGATAATCCCCTAAATGTCAATAAAAAACATTACCTCCGAACCTCGATTTACAAGCTTTCGTTTAAAAAACGTTTGGCCCGATCAATTCCCGCACGGATGTCACTGCGGCCAGGCGCGATTTCGAGCAATTTCTCCCACACTTCTATCGCATGGCGGAAATTGCCCTGGTTGGCGTGCACCACGCCCAGATTCTCATAGGCGTCCGGATTCTTGGGGTTCTGGCTGATCACCGCCGAGTAAACCCGGGCGGCCTCGCGCAATTTACGACAGCGAAAATAGGCGTTTCCCAACAACATGCGCGCTTGGTGATCCTCAGGGTAAGAACGCAGATACTCTTCAAACAAACGGATCGACTCTGAATAATTTTCCGCTTCATAGGCGCCCACCGCATGCTGCAGGCGCGGATCGCTCGCCTCCATGCGGTTCGATCCTTTGGGCTTTGGTTTTTGCGGATCCGGGGCCAGCATTTCGGCCGTCGAATCCGACTGCCGTTGCTTTTGCAGCAGCGCCAGCAATCGTCAAACTCGATGGCTTCGGCGGTCGTTGGCGATGCGGCGGTTTCCATCTGGCTGTCGCTGTCGTCGTTCGAGTTTTCAGCGCTGCCGCCATGCCATTGGCTTACGGACTCTAGGAATTCAAAAAACTGATCGGCGTCCAATCGCTCCTTCAGCTCCTGCCGGACGATCTGTTCCGAAATGTCGTAATCCAACTCGCCCTGAGGATTGATCAGGGGATGCGCCTCCTCCATCTCTAACAGTTCATCGATGGGCTGCTCGAGACGAGGCTCCAGCGACAGGATCGACGGTTCAGAGTCAGGGGTGATTTCGTATAAAACCGTCGCATCGGTCACCTCCTGAGCCGGAAGCAACGCTTCGTCCTGCTCCAGCGTCATACCGCCGCCGGATTGCAGCAGCTCGGCAAAGTCCAATTCATCGCTGCCTGCTTTTTCATACAGACGATGATCGGGCGGCAGCCCCAGATCAGCCGCCTGGCTTCTCTCTTCTGCATCCGGTTCCAGAGCGACGGCGGCGGCTGAAATCTCCTGCAACGCAACGGGTTCGTCCTCCTCCAGGCCGGGCGCAAGAATCTCAGCCGTCGCGGCCTCCTCCTCTGACTGGGCATAATCGGGCAGGGCCAGGGCCATCTCCTCGGCCTCTGTGGCTGCAGCGCCCTCCGGCTGGCTGCCTGCGCGTTTGTCGAAAAGATCCTCCAGCGCCTGATGGAACAGCTCCGCGGCTTGAATGGTCAGGATATCCCGCCCTTGATAAGTATAATTCTCCTCGCGCCGCTGAGGAAGGACGGGCGCCGGCACAGCGGCCAGTTCGTCGGCCGGCTCGGTTCTGGGAGGTTCTGCAACAGGTTTCATTGGCCGTCGTTTGGTTGCAGGCCGGGCCGTGGAGGAAACCGGCTCATCGATCGCCGGCTCCTGGACGTCGGACAAGCCGCCGCGCTGTATGATCACGCGGCCGTCCAGCGTCAGCAGCGGCGTGCCCGGCGGCTTGATCCGGCGCCGCCGGCCGCCGCGATTGATGAACGCCTCGCGCAGTTCACGCGTGTTCAGATGCGCGCGCACCAGCTCTTCATAGATTTTCGAGCTGCTGATCTGGAGAAACCCGTAGCGTTCACTGAACAACTCTTCACTAATCTTTTTGGCGCCGTATTCCGGAAACCGGCTGATGATGTCGTAAATCTTCGTCTTCTCTTCAATGCTGAGATGCTTGGCCTCCAGCGCATCCGACTCTCCGAGCAGCTCATAGCTGTCGACGCCGGTCAATTCAAACTTGTCCCGGTATTTGTTATAATACGCATAGGTGGACAACCCCACCAGATCACACGCCTCTTTGATGGTTTTGCCCTGCTCGATCAGGCTGAACACTCTTTTCGCCCGATCCAGCTCGATCTTTTCCGCCGTGGTCTTTTCCTTGATCGCCACCAGGGTGATGTCGTCATTTTGCGCGCTGCCTTCGGTGAAAGAAAGGATCTCCTCATGCAACCGGTTGACAAACACATTCGGCGGCAAAGTGCCGTGTTGGCGAATGACGTCGAGAAAACGTTCTTCGCCAAACAGAGCGCGTTTACGGTTCATGGCCTCGGTGATGCCGTCGGTATAGATGAGCAGGATATCATCCTCAGCCAGCGAGATGGTGTCGGAGGTAATGGTGTTGCGGAAAAGATTTTTATCCGGCAGCGAGATGCCGATGGGAAATCCGTGGGGATTCAGGTAAAAAGTTTTATTCTTGCTGGCCCGGTAGAGGATCATGGGGTTGTGGCCGGCGCTGGCATAATTGAGTTTGCGCCGTTTGGAATCGATGATGACGTAGAACAGGGTGACGAACATGCCCTTCTTCATATCGTTGACCACGAAATCGTTGACGCGCGACAGCACCTCTGCGGCGTCTTTGACGCCGCGCGCTTCGGTGCGCAGCGCCGTCCGGATCATGGTCATGACCAGAGAGCCGGGCACACCTTTGCCGGACACGTCGGCTACCACAATTCCCAGCGTGTCCTTGTCCACCTCGACAAAGTCGTAATAGTCGCCGCCCACCTCCTTGGCCGCCGCATAGTAGGAGGAGATCTCGTAGCCCTCGATCTCGGGGAAATCCGAAGGCAACAGCGTCTGCTGGATCTCCTGCGCCACCTGCATCTCTTTCTGCAGGCGTTCCTGTTCCGCCAGGTTGACCTGAGACTCGCGCAGCTTCATGGTGATGTCGCTGAAAGCCTGGGCGATTTCGCCGATCTCGGTCGAGGCGTCGATGTCCATCTCCTGGGCCGCGCCCGGTTGGCCCAGAGCCTTGACCCATTCGGAAAGCCGGCGGAAAGGATTCATGACGATATAGATGAGCAGAAACAGACCCACCGCGCCCAGCACCCAGACAAAGCCGAGCATGTTCAGGTCTTTCAGCCGGGCCTGCCGAATCTCCTCGCTGATCACCCGATAGTTCATCACGAAATGGACCTGGCACAGCCGCCGACCCTTGTCGTCCTGCACGATCTGATGGATATCGACCACGCGATCCGATGGCGGGACGGAATAGCTGTAAATGTCCGAGGCCTCCTGCTTCGCATCCGTCGGCCGTTCATACACCTGCAACCGCCTGCTGGGATCGGTGGAAGCGATGATGTTGTTGCTGCGGTCCACCACCAGCGCGTGGTGAAGAAAGCCGCGATACTCCGCCGGCAGTTTATTGACCGTACGGCCCAGACTCTCGACGATGTTGAACATCTGCGAGGCGTCATCGCGGTTCAGCAACTCCCGCAGGTCCTCGCTCAGTTCGGGCTGCTGCAGCGTCAACAGCACATCGGAGGCCAGGCCAGAACACGCAGCCTTGGCGCGGCCGAGGTAATCCTGCATCACCTGATCATCACGGCGGAAAAAATTGAGAAAATAGATGGCGGTCAAAACCAGAGAGAACGCCAGCATGGAAACCAGCCAGTAGCGCACCTTGAGGGTCATCGGAATGGCCGGCACAGCGATCTTGGGATGCCGCGCCACATCGCGATGTTTGATCATCCAGAGCTCGTTGCCCTCTTCGGTCTTGCGATAATCGATCTGATCGAGCAGGCGGCGCATGATGAAAATGCCCAATCCGCCTTTTTTGCCGATCTCGACATAACGCTTCAGATCCGGATCGCTGACCTGGCGCGGATCAAAATATTTCCCCTGGTCGATTAAAACGATAGTCAGGCTGTTGGCCTTGACGATGGCGCGGATGGTGATCTGGCCCGGCCAGTCTCGGTAGGCGTGTTTGATGATGTTGGTGGCGGCTTCATCGATGGAGAGCTTGAAGGCGTTGATCACCCGCTCGGAGAAACCATGGCGGCGGCCGACCTTGGTGACAAAATCGCGCAATTCCCCCAGATACTCGATTTTAGCAGGAACTTTGAGCTGTTCTTTTTGGACGTTGCGAAACAACGAAACGGTTTCCCTTTATGTCTATCGGCCTGCAGACCCGCTGATCTTTTTCAATTTGTCGTTCGCCGAATCAATCGCCCGCAGGATGTTGCGGTTTAACGGCTGCAGTTTTCGCGCCTCCTCCAGATGACGCAGCGCCTCCTGATAGTTGCCGGCAATGGCCGCCTGGACGCCCCGGTTGTAGATCGCCTTGACGTTTTCGGGCATATCCAGATCTTTGGCATTGGCGCGGGCAAAGGCGTCGTCGTATTTCTTGCGCAATGCCACGTTGCCCGGCTCGCTGTTGGAAAGCTCGCGGTACAGGTCCGCCGCCTTGGCCCAGTTTTTATTGTTCTCATATTCCATCGCCTGGCGCAGCATACTGTCGCGCGACAGCCCGGCGCTGATCTGGTCGATTTGCCCGATAATATACGACTTGTATCGTTCATTGTCACGCGATAATCGCCGGGCCTCGTTGAGCATGGTGATCGCCTCGTTGGGCCGTCCGGCCGACTGCAGCGTTTTCGCCCGTTCCAGCAGACTGGCGATCTTGGTCGCCAGCGCTTTTTCCGCATCGCCTCTTAATTTTTTGAACTGATCGCTGTTGGGTGCATACTCGAGCGCCTTGTCGATCTCGATCAGGGCGTCATGGTATTCTTCAGCGGTGAAATAGGCCAGATACCGCTTGTAATGATCATCCGCGGCTTTGGCGTTGCGGCGGATCTGCGCCTCTTCCTCCTGCAAGCGACGAAGCGCCTCCTCTTCCTTGGTGCGCTTTTCCTCCAGCGCCTTGCTGATACGCCCATACAGTTCGCGGGTGACTTCGAGATCCGGATCGCTGCCGGTGCGGTCGTATTTAATCAAAATACGGTTGATGGCCACATAGGCCTGCTCCAAATCGTTCTTGGCCAGCAGCTTTTCCCCTTCCGCCATGCCGGAGGAGATGGCGTTTCTGCGTTCGTTCTCCAGCCGCTGGATTTCTATTTTTTCCAGCCGCTGAAGCTCCTGCTGCTGATGCTCTTCCATCCGCTGTTGCCGGTTTTTGCCGACGTTGAGAACCAGCGAGAGGCGATGGCTGGTGCCCAACAACGCATCGTTTCCGTTCCAGTAGGAATAATCGAACTGCATGCCGGCGAGTTTGGCGCCGACGCCGTAAGTGAGATGATCGTTGTACAAGCCCATGCGCGCAGAGACCGTCTCGTGATAACGATATTCAAGTCCCACATGCAAGGTGGCCGGGGTCTTTTCGTTCTTGTCGATCTCGGCGGCCACCAGCAGATGGTTGAGCGCGGAGAGGTCGATCCTTTTACTCAACCCAGCGCGCAGATTGCGCGGGGTCGTTTCGCGCGTTTCGATTGCGCGGATGGTGCGCTGCAGCAGATTCTGCACCGTCACGCCCACAGTGAAATTGCTCAAATACGGGCCGGGCAGCTCCGGCGTGAACACCAGTCCGCCGTCCGCGCCGTAGGAGGATTCGGCAAAGTTCGGCGGCCCGGCGGTGGGATCGTCGTTATAGCCGACCAGGTTGGCACGCTCCACTTTGAAAGTGGCGCCGAGCGACAACCAGGGGTGCGCGTTGAAACCATAGCCGAACAGAAACAGGGTCCGACCGTAACTGGTGGTGCCCACGACGGCGGGATCAAAATCGCGCAGCTTGATGTCGCCGGTGGTGATGTTGAGCAGTCCGACGGAAAAAGTGCCGGCGAACAGCGTGGGGTGGGTATAGGCCAGATAGTTGTACGAGGTGCCGGCCGCCAGATTGGTATAATACACCCCCAGGCCCATATTGGGCACCCGCTGCAAAGCGCCGGGATTCCAATACAGGGCAAAGGGATCGTCCGCCACAGAGACATAGGCGCCGCCCAGCGCCATCGCCCGGGCGCCCACCGGATAATCAAAAATATCCGTAGCGCCGCCCCAGGCGTTGGCCTGATAGGTGTATTGCGCCGCCAACGCCGGAATCAACGTCATCCAGATCAGTAGCGCGGATTTTACCATTCGACTTGCCACCCGGTACTCTTGCCTTACAAAGGTTCTCAAACTTTTCGTTAACGAATGACCGCTATCTTGCTGATGGCCACTTGACCGCCGTCCACCGAAAGATATGCGAGATACACACCGCTCATCACACGCTGGCCGAGTCCATTGCGGCCGTCCCAATAAATATCGCCGTCATGCAACCCGGCAGAGGTCTCCGCCGGGTGCTCCGCTTTTTTAAAATCCCAACTGAAGACCAGGTCTCCCGTCAGGGTGAAGATTTTCAACTCGAGGTCGCTGGACTGCTGCAGATAATACACAAACCGCGTCTCCGGCCGGGCGGAGGTGCCGAACGGATTGGGATAATTGCAAAAGGAGGCCTCCAGCTTTTGATCGATCAAGACGACCGCGCCGGAGCTGTAAGCGAGCACGCTGATCCGTTTTTCCGTCGAATCGGCCAACAGCAACCGGTATCGCGAAAGCGCGTCGCGGGCGATGACCGCGCTCGCCGAATCGATCGTCAACTGAAAGTCCTCATTGACCGGCTCATCGAGCACATCCACCAGCAGCGCGACACGGAATTCATCGCTGTCGCGAATGGTGTCCGCGTGCAAGACGGTGAAATCCAGCAGCACTTCCGACTTGGCCG
>JAKJDB010000705.1 GCA_022706175.1 Candidatus Zhuqueibacterota bacterium
GGTGCGCCTGGCGCGGGTCAAAGTGGTGTCTGCCTATCCGATCACGCCACAGACGCATATCGTCGAAGAGCTCGCCAAGTATTGCGCCGACGGCTCGTTGGACGGCCGTTTTATCTGCGTGGAGAGCGAGCATTCCGCCATGGCCTCGGTGATCGGCTCTGCGGCCGGAGGCGTGCGTTCTTTTACCGCCAGCTCCTCGCACGGCCTGGCCTATATGCATGAGATGCTGCATTGGGCGGCCGGCGCCCGTCTACCCATCGTCATGGCCGATGTAAACCGTGCCCTGGGGCCTGGTTGGAATCTGTGGATGGATCAATCCGACAGCCTGTCGCAGCGGGACACAGGATGGATTCAGTTCTATTGCAGTGACGGTCAGGAGGCGCTGGACACGACCCTGCAGGCGTTTCGGCTTGCCGAAATGGTCCATCTGCCGGTTATGGTCAACCTGGATGCTTTTTTTCTTTCCCACACCTACGAGCCGGTGGAGGTGCCGGATCAACAGACGGTCGATGGATTTCTACCGCCTTATGAAGCGGCATTCAAAATGGACCGAGGCCATCCCCTCGGCCTGTGCGGCGTTGCACCGCCCGGCGTTTATATGGAGATGCGACGCAACATGCAGATGGCCATGGACTCTGTGCCCGATCTCCTCGATCAGATTGAAGACGAGTTTTTCGCCCGCTTTGGACGGCGATATGGACCTCTGGATACCTATCGCTGCGAAGACGCCGAGGTGGTTGTGGTGACGACCGGCACGGCGTCGGGTACTGCCCGGGTGGCTGTGGATCAATTGCGCGACCAGGGCGAAAAAGTTGGGCTGTTGCGGATTCGCTTGTTTCGTCCTTTTCCCCACCGGGCCATTCGCCGAGCGCTGGAAAAGATTGAAAAGGCTGCCGTGCTCGACCGCAACTGCTCGTTCGGCTCAGGCGGCATCTTTGCCAATGAACTGAGCGCCGCCCTACACGGACAATGCCGCACAGCCGTGTACAGCTACATCAGCGGCCTGGGTGGACGGGATATCACCGTGGACCTGATCAAAGAGCTGTATTCCAGGACCCGCGATGCCGGCCGGCCTGATTCCGAGAGCGTTTGGCTGGGTCTGAATGAGGAGTGATGCCACGATGATCGATGAACTTTATACCGGCCCTGAGTTGATGTACAGCGGTCATGTCGGCTGCCCGGGCTGTGGCGCCACCATCGCCATGAAGTTGGCCTTGCGCGCCCTGGGCCAGGAAACCATGGTGGTCATACCCGCCTCTTGCTGGGCGATCATCGCCAGCAACTATCCGCAAACGGCGCTTAAAGTGCCGGTGTTGAACACCGCCTTTGCCACAACCGCAGCGGCCTGCACCGGGCTGCGCGCTGCTCTGGATGTGCGCGGAGAGACCTCGACCAGTGTGGTCGGCTGGGCCGGCGACGGCGGAACGTTTGACATCGGTTTTCAGGCTCTGAGCGCTGCCGCGGAACGCGGTGAGGATTTTATCTACATCTGCTATGACAACGAGGCCTATATGAACACCGGCGTTCAGCGCAGCTCATCCACCCCCTTTGGCGCGCGGACGATGACAACGCCGGAGGGCAGCTGGAAACGGACAGAGAAGAAAAACATGGTCGAGATCCTTGCCGCGCACCGAATCCCCTATGCCGCTACAGCCAGCATCGCCTTTCCTGAGGATCTTGAACGCAAACTGGGCAAAGCCAAAGCCATCCGCAGCGGCCTGCGTTTCATTCACCTCTATGCTTCCTGCCCGACCGGCTGGGGCTATGCACCGGCCAAAACCGTTCAAGTGGCGCGCACCGCAGTGCTTTGCAACGCCTTTCCCCTCTATGAGGTGGAGGACGGCCTCACCTATACGCTGAACAGTACCGGCAACCTGCCGGTGGCCGAGTATCTTAAAATGCAGAGCCGGTTCCGCCATCTGGATGCGGAGACGATCCAAGGGATACAGGAACGCGTCGACCTGGAGTGGCAGCGTTTGCGTCACAAAGCGCAAACAGCCGGGCTGGAGGCCGCGGCTCCCGGGGTCCTTCGAAAATAAAAAATCCCGTTTTTTGCAAATTATTTAGTATATTTCCGAACAGCTCAGGACGCTGAGGCTTTGCGGCACAGAAACCAGCAGCGCGCCCGACGTTGCAGAGCCCGAGCCCTGCAACGGACCGTTGATGAAAAGCAAAAGGGGTTGCTTATGGACACGGTCTCGATCCTGCCTCCCGGTTCCATCGGAAAGAACTTTATTCCTGATGAATTCCTTCCGGAAAACAAAGATGAGTATTTTTACCGGAACCTGCAATCGGTGTGGCCCATCAGCCGCTGGCGGCATCTGCACGCCGCGGAAGTGGAACGTTTGGTCAAGAA